>SLAU01000182.1 GCA_007126675.1 Balneolaceae bacterium | reverse complement strand
TTAACTCTCTGAAAGTTGATGGGCTTACCGTTTCACGAAGGTAAGCAAACGTCATTTTATTCAGCCAGTTAAAATTTTGATCCCATGCAATCAGGCGCGAAATTCCGATCGAGTGTGCCGGCGTCCATTCAAAAGGCTCAATGTCTAACAATGTAAACTCTGGAGGGAGACTTCGTTTATTCTGTCGAATAAATTCGTTCACGCCTTTTGAATACCATTCCAGTTTGCGGATCAGTTCTTCAGGAGCTTCCTGCTCAATCTTTTTTGCTGTTCTCCATAACCCGATGGTTCTTTGATGGCGGTCAAATTCAATCAGATCTTCACCTAAAAATTCGGCAAACCTTCCCTCGAGCAAAATCTGGGAGAGAGTCATCTGCCACAACCGGTCCTGTGCATGAATATATCCGACTGTAAAAAACAGGTCTTCTTCGCTTTCGGCATAGATATGCGGCATGCCAAACGGGTCCCAGTGGATATCAACAGCCGAGTTTAAATCAGCCACGCTAATTGTTGAACTGTAATTTGGCAGGGGCTTATAAAATGTCTGATAGATCGCTATGGCAATAAATCCTGTTACCAAAATGAACAGGAAAAGTAAAATCCGGAAAATGTATTTCATTCAATTACAGTTAAATGCGGTAATTGGTATTTTGGGATTGAAAATCCCTGCTAAAATACATACTCTCAATGCCGAATGAAATAAATGAACGTTCAAAAATGAATGGAGCTAAAAATGAGTGATATAAAGAAAGTTGCTGTGATAGGCGGCGGAACGATGGGTAACGGAATTGCACATGTTTTTGCGATGAGTGGGTTTGATGTGAACCTTGCCGAAACTAAACAGGAGTTTGCTGACCGGGCAATTGCCACAATTGATAAAAATTTGTCCCGGATGGTATCGAAAGAGAAGATATCGGAAGAGGATAAGAAGGCAACCCTTGGGCGAATCAGTGTTCATCTGGATCTGAAAAAGGCTGTTTCTGAAGTTGACCTGGTGGTTGAAGCGGTGCCTGAAAATTTTGAATTAAAGAAGAAGATTTTTTCTGAGATTGATGAAGCGGCTCCTGAACACACTATACTGGCAAGTAACACCTCGTCCATTTCAATTACAAAACTTGCAGCAGTAACAAAACGGCCGGAAAGCTTTATCGGGATGCACTTCTTTAACCCTGTTCCGGTTATGAAGCTTGTGGAAGTAATTAACGGACTTGAGACTTCAGAAGATGTAACAAAGAAAATTATTGAGCTGAGTGATAAGCTTGGCAAAGTTGCCGTTCCTGCTAATGATTCGCCGGGTTTCGTATCAAACCGCGTGCTGATGCCTATGATTAATGAAGCGATTTTCTGTGTGTATGAAGGCGTGGCTACACCGGAAAATGTGGATGAAGTGATGAAGCTGGGAATGGCTCATCCGATGGGCCCGCTTCGTCTGGCAGATTTTATCGGGCTGGATGTATGCCTCGATATTCTGCGTGTGCTATATGATGGATTTAAAGATCCGAAATATCGTCCCTGCCCGCTGCTTATAAAAATGGTAGATGCCGGCAAGCTGGGGAATAAGACGGGCGTTGGGTTTTATGAATACTGAGTATCGAGTAGCAAGTATCAGGTATTGAGTATGATGCAACCTGTCAGCGTCCGCAGGTCCTGACAGCGTTGGCGGCAGCGGCAGCAGCAGCGGCGGATGGCAGGGCTGCTGAGAGTAACACTAAGCTGACAGCTGCTGCCCTTCTGCATTTTGCCTTTTGCGTTCTCACTCTTTATTTAAACAAAACTAAAACAACGAATTCCCATTACCCGATTAAACAGGAAACAACAATGATCGACCTCCGAAGTGATACCGTAACGCGGCCTACCCCCGAAATGCTGAAAGCTATGACTGAGGCAGAAACCGGGGATGATGTTTTTGCCGAGGACCCGACAGTGAACGCCTTTGAAGTAAAAATGGCGAACAAATTCGGGATGGAAGCGGGGCTGTTTGTTCCAAGCGGGACGATGAGTAACCAGCTTTGCCTGAAAGTTCTGACCGAACCGGGAGATGAGGTAATCATCGATAAACTGGGACATATTTTTAATTATGAAACGGGTGCAGCCTCGCATTTATCATCCGTGCAATTGCATCCGCTGAATGGAAACAGAGGCAAGCTTTCCGTGGATCTGATTCAAAGTGCCATACGTCCAAAAAATGACTGGGATCCGATCACCAAAGTAATTGCAGTGGAAAATACGACCAACAAAGGGGGAGGAGCCTGCTATTCCAAAGAAGAACTGAAAGCGATCAAAGAGCTTGCTGATGAACATGAATTATTTGTTCACCTTGATGGAGCAAGAATCTGGAACGCAATGGTTGCCACCAGAATAGAACCAGAGTTTTTCGGAACCGTGGCGGATACAATCTCTATCTGTTTCAGCAAAGGACTTGGTGCCCCTGTTGGTTCAATGATGCTGGCATCCGAATCACATATCAAAAAAGCACGCAGGTTTCGTAAAATGTGGGGAGGAGGGATGCGGCAAATCGGCCTGCTTGCGGCAGCAGCTGACTATGCAGTGGAAAATCATTTAGGTTTACTGAAAACGGATCACGAC
>SLAU01000055.1 GCA_007126675.1 Balneolaceae bacterium | reverse complement strand
TATCCCCTGCCTTGAAATTACTTTGGCGTACCGCGTGCAATCCTACTGCTGCCGGCTCAACCAGCGCACCCTGTTCAAATGAGAGATCATCCGGCATTTTATGTGCCATGTGCTCTCCTACTACTGTATACTCAGAAAATCCTCCGCCACCGCCTGACAACCCATGGAAACCCAGCTGCGGAGACAGATTATAGTGATGATCAATGTATTCCCCGTCTCTGTTTGGAGCGTGAATAGGCTCAACAGCTACACGGTCTCCCGGTTTAAGCTTTGTTACCTTATCACCTATTTCCACAACTTCACCCGCAAACTCATGCCCCATTACAATTGGTGCCTTATCACCTGTGATTGGGTGAGGTTCATCAACAGGAATAAAAATGGGTCCGACCAGGTATTCGTGCAGATCGCTGCCACATATTCCGCATGCCTTTACTTTCACTTTTACATCATGACCAGTGGCTTTAGGTTCATCAACATCTTCAACTCTGATATCTTTTGCTTTATACCATCTTGCTGCCTTCATAAGTCTCCTAAGATTTAAGTTTACGTGATTGTTATTAATACATTTCTACATATTAAAATAGGAATAAAGAGGCCAACGTTCGATAGTTGGCGAAAGAATAGTTGTTAGGAAAAGCTTACTGAGTAGCCGCAAATCAGAGCAGAAAAAGATATCCAAATACTGAAAAACTATTCCACCACCTCCTCATCATTAGCTTCCTCAACCACGTGCTGTTCCTGTAGCACCATCATGAAGAACCAGCAGAGGGTGGCCCAAAAAAATCCGACAATCCATCCAACCAATACATCCGTGGGATAGTGTACACCCAGCATGATTCGGGTTAATCCTATCAGCATGGCAGTGAAGATTGCGATCGATATGATGTAGGTTCTTATACGGGGGTTCGTCTCGAGCCGGGTAAGCAGAGAACCGAGTGTGAGGTAAACAACGGCAGACAGCATGGAGTGTCCACTCGGGAAGCTTGGGGAAGTTTCTACCATCAGTGCCGGTACAATATCGGGGCGATCGCGGAGGAAGAACTCTTTTAGCAGCAGGCTCAGCAGCAATCCGCCTACTGTGACAACTAATACGAGAAATGCTGATCTGTACTTTTGTTGAAGCAACAGGTAAATCGTTACTACAAAAATCATAAACGTAAGTACGGCGGGACCGCCTAACGCAGTAATATCCCGCACCGCTTCATCCACCCAGTGGGGTCCAAACAGATATTGCGGATTATCAGCATCGCGAAGTGACAGCAGCAGCCATTCATCGAACTTCTGGGCTCTGTCAACCATAAACAGGTCTCTGAGCTCAAGGCCTCCCCATACAAACAGCAGCAAAATCAGACTGCCAAAGAGAATTAAAAACTCTTTCCTCAGCAGTTTTCTGAGTTTTGGAACATGTTGGGCGGCTCTGTCGAGTATTGGCATGGTTTACACTATAAATGTCAGGTAATTATTTAGCTTGCGAGCCTGATCGCTATAATGCGAAAGTTAATAACGCTAATTATTTTAAGTGAATAAAAAAGCCTATATAACTGATTGTTATAGAGTTATGATTACCATCAAAACAGAATTATTCAAATTTTAATTTCACAGGACAATCCTGAAAACCTGATCAATAATAAAACGCCTGAAACAGAAGCGCAGGATGAAACGTAAAGCTTCTTTAAATAACTAACCTGTTTTATAAAACCGCACAAACACATTCATGGTTAATGCAGAATCCAAAACATCATCTTCAGAAGCCGGACCGGTAAAACCTGTTGAACGAATTATTGATCTGGATATACTGAGAGGGATTGCGCTTTTTGGCATACTGGTTGTTAATTTATTCCTCTTTTCCAATCCAATCGCTGTGTATGCAGCAGATTTAGGTTATTGGACGGAGTGGTATAACCAGGCTTA
The DNA here is from genome assembly GCA_007126675.1 of Balneolaceae bacterium. Classification (GTDB taxonomy): domain Bacteria; phylum Bacteroidota; class Rhodothermia; order Balneolales; family Balneolaceae; genus SLAU01. Next base: position 688 of record SLAU01000055.1, on the reverse strand, counting down.
TCTTTTTTTCAGCCGGATTATTTTTGAAGGGAAATTCATCACCCTGTTTTCATTCTTATTCGGGCTTGGCTTCTATATTTTCACGGAACGGCTGAAAGTAAAAGGGATGCCCGTAAGGCGTGTTTTCTTCCGCAGGATGGTGCTGCTGTTTATCATTGGAATGCTGCATGCATGGTTTTTCTGGGCCGGTGATATTTTAGCTCCCTATGCAGTTGCCGGAATTTTTATCCTGCTTTTTTTGAACAGAACAGATAGAACCATAAAAATCTGGATCGGGATTATTGCAGGTGGTTTTCTGCTTGTATTTACGCTTCTGGTTGTATTGCTTATGTGGGCGATGACCATGCCCGAAGTGGCTGCAGATATTAAATCCGGGTTTGCAATAGCCGGTGAGGAGTTTCAGGATATGCTTGCCCGCGGTTATGAGGTTTATTCGTCCGGTACATTCTCAGAGATGATGGCATACAGAGCTGAGGAGATCTCTTTCGTGTGGACAGGTATGTTTATAACACCGATGGGTGTCCCTTTTATCATCGCCATATTTCTGTTCGGCTTTTTGATCGGCCGGCAGGGGTTACTCCAAAAACCGCGATTGCTGCGATCACTGTTCATTCCACACCGGTGGAATCTGCTGCTGTCGGGCCTCCTGCTTTCTGTGGTCTATGCAACATCCTACTTTTATGTTGAT
>SLAU01000368.1 GCA_007126675.1 Balneolaceae bacterium | reverse complement strand
AGAATTGTTATCAAAATCATTTTTCTTATTGTTTAAATGGTTCTTTAGTTGGGCTGAGGATTCAGTATATGCGTTAATCTTCAACAAAAGTTTGAATGTGTTATCAGTCCGAAAAAGCATAGATGACTGATTATAAAACCCGGATAGAGCAAAAATGTCTATGTTTACTCTATCCGGAATACCTGTTATTTATCTCTTATTTCTGAGCTTGAGAATAACACAGGCTCCACCTTTAATCGCCGGCTTACTAAGCCTTCCAATCGGTGACCTCGGAAGCGGGCGATTCAGTTAAAACCGGGTTAGCGAATTGTACCAAGGCTAACCACAGTTACCATACCGAAAAGGTGGATTGTTTTAGCTTTCATTAGGTATTCTTATTTAACCAAAGTCATTCGGTTTGTGATAGCCTGGCCGCCGGCTTCAATTCTGTAGATATATACACCACTGGAAAATCCGGATGCATCCCAGCTGACCTGGTAACTGCCCGTTGCCCTGAATTCATCCACCAACACAGCCACTCTGCGTCCCAGCATATCGTATACCGAAAGCTGCACATGGGTGTCCTGCGAAATCTCAAAATTAATCTGTGTAGTTGGGTTAAATGGATTTGGATAGTTCTGAGACAGGCTTAGCTCCCGGGGCATCTCATTACCAATAGTACCGCTATCACCTATCGAAGTACCAAGATCCTCCTTAAAACAGCGAACGGCAATGCCGGCAGTTTTGCCAACTGTATTTCGCCGGATACCCGCCTGGTTCGACCGGATTATGCGGCGAATGGCCTGATTAACATTCTCAGGGTTCTCAGTCGATGACCATATCATTGCAATTTCTCCCAATCCGGAAAAATCATTACTGTCACCACCTTGCCCAAATCCACCACCGGGAAACCGTAACGAGGTTCCACGCATTGAAAATCCGGTTGAGTTGGTTGCAATGGATGAATTTACATCGTCCATATTATCAGCCCGCCAGAAGAAATCTCCACCGCCTCCGGTTGATCGAAGGGCATTGCTAACACCAGCATCTTCACCTCTCCACGGGTTGCCCATTTCATCTAAATCGGCGGGCGACATTCCTAAAGCTTCCTCAAGTTCCTTGATATCATCATCACTTGGCACCTGCCAGTCTGTGGGACACAATCCCCGCTCATCATCAACAGCAAACCAGTTATATAAGAATCCGCGATTGAATGCTTTTGGGCTATCTAAGTCATCATTAGCATGAACAGCAAAGGCACCTGTACTAAGATCGCCCCACTCACTATTATCGGTAACATGCGCAATAGGATCTCCGTTATTGTATCTGTCCGTTCTCAGATTTTCCGCCATCCATACCTGATTACCAATGGTAACTGTACGATAAACCACATCATTGTATTCTAAAGTACCTTCAACCCAATTCAAAATCCGTGCACCTTCATCGTGGTCTTCACCAGCAGGAATATCCTCAAGCGTACGTGCCTGCAGTGCATTTGTGCCCTCAAATACAATACTTAATGTTCCCGCATCCACCGAGTGTTCTAAAGTGTACTCTCCGCCTGCATTTGTAACATCTGAAGCAATTTCAGTGGAGCCGTCAAATAATTTTACCTCAACGCCCACAATCGGTTCATTGATATCAAAATCAGCATTTGGGTTCAGATTTACGTTCTCTGTTTGAAATGTACCCGTTACCTGCCAGGATTGGGCCAACGCGTCTGTTGTAACGGCCGTAACCCATAACGACAGTGCTAAAAATAAAGTTGTAGCTTTTATGTTCATAAAAATACCCCTAATAGATTATTTAAATGTTAACGATAACAATACAATTGAACAGTAACGAATAAATTTTTGAAAAGCAAGAAAATAGTTTATTTAATCTCTAAAAAACCGCTTTTATGGCAGAATCCGCATTGAGCCGAGTATTGATAATAATTAGGAGCCATTTCTCGGCCATATGCAGTATGTCTGCAATAATAGCTTGAAAAAATATTTTTCTCTTTTACTTAAGAAGTGTCATTCGATTTGTGATAAACTGGCCACCGGCTTCAAGTCTGTAGATATATACACCGCTGGCAAATCCGGATGCATCCCAGCTAACCTGGTAACTGCCCGTTGCCCTGAATTCATCCACCAACACAGCCACTCTGCGTCCCAGCATATCGTATACAGCAAGCTGCACATGGGAGTCTTGCGAAATCTCAAAATTAATCTGTGTAGTTGGGTTGAATGGATTTGGATAGTTCTGAGACAGGCTTAACTCTTGGGGCATCTCATTTCCAATGGTATCGCTATCACCAATCGATGTGCCAAGATCCTGCTTAAAACAGCGAACGGCGTGGCCGGCTGTCTTAGCAACCGTATTTCGCCGAATACCCGCCTGGTTCGATCGAATGATGCGGCGAATAGCCTGATTAGCATTCTCAGGGTTCTCAGTCGATGACCATAACAATCCAATTTCACCCAATCCGGAAAAGTCGTCACCACCTTGTCCAAAGGCACCTCCGGGAAAACGAACCGATGTTCCGCGCATTGAAAACCCGCTTGAGTTGGTTGCGATGGATGAATTTACATCGTCCATGTTATCACCCCGCCAGAAGAAATCTCCGCCGCCTCCGGTTGCACGAAGAGCATTGCTAACTCCGGCATCTTCACCTCTCCACGGTCCGCCCATTTCATCTAAATCCTCAGGCGACATACCTAAAGCTTCCTCAAGTTCCTTGATATCATCATCACCTGGCACTGCCCAGCCCGCGGGACATAAACCCCTCTCATCATTTACAGCAAACCAGTTGTAGAGTTTGCCCCTGTTGAAATTTTTCGGATGATCTTCTCCGGGAGGATCCTGGCCCCATTCTGTATGAATGGACCAGGCTCCTGTACTGAGTTCACCCCATTCACTATTCTCAGTAATATGCGGGATAGGATCTCCATTACTGTATCTGTTTGTTCTCAAGTTTTCAGCCATCCAAACCTGATTGCCAATGATAACCGTTCGATAAGTCACATCATTGTACAGTATTGAACCTTCTTTCCAGGGAATACTCACATTGCCCACATGATGATCGGCTCCCGCACTGAATTCATTATTATGATTTTTATAAATCAGGCCGAGATCTGTCAGATTACCATCCGCATCAAAAAGTGCCGAAGTGGTAAGCGGCGGATGATTCTGATTGGAGTTAAACCATGCGTATCTCTTCACAAAGTCAAGATCATCCAGCCTTGGCAGTGCTTCTGTCATGAAATCAATAACCTGCTGCTCTGAATAGCGGTTATCCTCGATATTTCCCGCACTCCAGTCAGCCACACCAAATTCTGTTAGCCAAATAGGAAGACCATACAATTCATAAATATCTTCGAGGTAAGCAATGAAATTATTTACATTGAGCCCTCTGTACCAGTGAACCCCGATGTAATCGACTCTATAATCTAAGGCATTGGCTTGTTCCATAAAGTCCTGCAGCCACTCTCCATTAGCATGTACCGGTGCCGGGCTCACAAGGGGAACATTTGCATTCATCAATTTCGGCCATGCTTCAATAGCCTCTTCAACGGTAAGATCAGCCTGCGCTTCACTGTCAGGTTCATTAAAACCAAGTAAATAGTGTACTTTTCCTTCTTCAGCCCAATCATTTACTCTATCTACAATTACATCAATTCCGGAAAAGTCTCCCCAGGCACCCCAAACCATCGGTACATATTCGTAATTATCGTGAGGATAGTTATCCGGTATCTGATTCCCCCAGCTGTAGTGCCAGCTGATTTCAAGTTCGTTCAGCTTTTCCTGCCAGTTGTTATTTTCGTTTATTACGATTCCAAAGCCCTTTTTTGGATTTTGGGAGTTGTCTTCAATTATCACTCCCTGCAATGCATTAGTTTCTTCGACCACAATACGTAGTGAACCGGATTCAGCAGAGTGTGTAAGTACAAATTCACCTTCTTGATTTGTAATATCAGAGTCCAGCAATGTATCGTCCTGGTATAGTTTTACTTCAATTCCTACAATGGGCTCATTTATATGTGGGCCGGAAAATAGATTTACGTTTTCAGTTTGCAGTTTACCTGTCACCTGATATGTTTGGCCCACAACTACTGATGGGGAGATATTCAGAAAAAGTGCAAGTAGAAAAGTGGCGCAAATAAAAAGTTTATTGTCAAAATTCATAACGTATAATTTTGCTTACAATATGGTAGGTTTTTACAGCATTAAGTTTTTATCGCTTATCGCAATGATATTCATTGCAATTTGTAATGTACATTTGGTAGACCCCTGAGTATCTCTGCCGCATATTCTGCTGTAATGTCTCGCTGTTCATTTCCAAGCATTTCGTACCCAACACTAAACTTTTTTATTGTAGCTGACCGAAGCAGAGGCGGATAGAAATGCATGTGAAAATGCCATTCAGGATGTGGTTTTCCATCAGTCGGGGCGGGATGAAATCCGGCGGAATAAGGGAAGGATATATTAAAAAGGTTGTCGTATTTAACAGTGATTTTTTTGATGATGTCTGCCAGGCCTTCTTTTTCATCCGGTGTCATATCAGTGAACCGGGCAAAAGGCCTTCGGCTGACTACCAGGGTTTCATAGGGCCAAAAAGCCCAAAATGGAACCAGAACTACAAAATGATCATTTTTTGCTACAATACGTTCCTCTTTGGCCAGTTCAAGTTCCAGGTAATCTCCAAGCAGTGTCCTCTTATTATTCTGATAATAAATCTGTTGTTGTTTTAACTCTTTGAGGGGCTCTTCAGGAACAGATTCCTGTGCCCAGATCTGTCCATGGGGATGGGGATTGCTGCACCCCATGATTTCTCCTTTATTTTCAAAGATCTGTACATAGTTTACCCAGGGTAAATCTCCAAGCTGCTTGTATTCCTTTACCCATAGATCCACCACTTCTTCTATTTGTGCATGGGTCATTTCAGGAAGTGTCAAATTATGCTGTGGTGAAAAACAAATAACCCGGCAGATTCCTTTTTCGGATCGCCCAATAAGAAGGTTGTTTTCATTCAACTCATCTTCCGGGGAGTCGGGTAATAACGCCCCAAAATCATTATCAAAAGCAAATGTTGAGTTGTAATCCGGATTTACAGCACCACTCACACGTTCATTTCCGGGACATAAATAACAATCCGGGACATATTCGGGTCTGTCATCAGCACTTGTTTTTTCCTCTTTTCCCTGCCATGGACGCTGCGTGCGATGCGGAGAAACCTGAAGCCATTCATTTGTAAGAATATTCAGGCGCCTGTGTGGTTTTTCAAAAAAATTTCTATCTGGTATACTCATTATTGCATTCCCATTTAAATCTGATTTTCTATTGATTCAGTTTCAATGCTTTTGGAAACCAAATGTGTACCGCTGCCAATTTTTGCTACATGGAAATCAGGCTCAATCCCCATCTTTTTTTTATAATAATCCCGGATAGCAGCCTTGGTCTCTTCAAGTTTTTCGAGTTTAACAATATTGATAGTGCATCCTCCAAAACCACCACCCATCATTCTGGCACCTAAAACACTGTTGAGCTCTTTAGTTGCATCTACAAGTGCATCAAGCTCACGGCAGCTAACTTCATAATTCTTTTTAAGTCCACGGTGTGATTCATACATTTTATCACCAAAACCAATCAAATCCTCATTAACAAGATCCTGGCAGGCATCTAGTACCCGTTTGTTTTCATTTAGTACATAAAGGCATCGTGCATATATAACATCATCCATTTTATCTTTCTCTGATTCAAGCTGCCTGTGGGTAACATCCCGCAGAGTTTCGACTTCAGGATATTTTTCTTTGATGATTTGAACCCCTTTTTCACACTGTTCTCTTCTGTTGTTGTACTCTGAACCATCCAGCGTGCGCCGAACTTTTGTATCACACAGCAGGATACGAATATCATCCCAGCTAAACGGGTAATATTCATACTCAAGCGAACGGCAATCCAGTTTAATGACTTTGTCTTTTTTGCCATGCAGGCTTGCAAACTGATCCATAATTCCACAATTCACCCCAACAAAATTGTTTTCGGCCTGCATCGCTGCTTTTGTCATTTCCAGTTTGGAAAGATTCAGATCATACAGGTGGGATAAACCAAAAGCCACACCGCCTTCAAGTGCAGCGGAGGAGGATAGCCCTGCTCCAATAGGGACATCTCCTCCAAATACGCAATCAAAACCTTCAATTTTATGCCCGGCTTTTTTCAATTCATCAACCACACCTATAATATAATTGCTCCAGCTTATTTCACTTTTTGTGTAGTTCTCTGAAACCGGAATTTCAACATAATCCGGGGTCATATCCACCGAATGCAGACGAATAATGCCAAGATCATTTTTTGACATCGCAAGAAAAATGGCTTTGTCAATAGAGGCCGGAAGCACAAACCCGCTGTTATAATCGGTATGTTCGCCGATAAGATTTACCCTGCCTGGTGCGCACACAACAATCGGTTTATTACTAAAGCGGTTTTTGTATGCAGAAATAATTTTTTGTTGTAACTGATTCATGGTTGGTACCTATCAAAATAAAATGTAAAGCACTGTCTGAATTGCACAGATTCCGATGGAGCCGATATTAAAACTGGTTCCGGTTCTAAAAAATCCTTGTTGTAATCAATAAGAGAAAATTGCAAACGAATGCATTATTGTATTTGTAGACTTCGGCAATTTTCCACCACACATTTTGTAACCTGCATGCATAAGCGTGAGCATGCACAGATTAATGTTAGCGTTAACATTACGAATCTAAATAATTCCATCCTATAATGCAATTCTTCCGTTTTCTTTTAAATCAGCTTACATTGTATGCTGTTTGCATAGCAGATCATATATCTGTGAGAAAAGGAATTAACAGATACATTTAAGGTAAGTACGATCCTTACTCGCAATCGAATTTAAAACTATGATACTCCTCTAAGGCACAGTTAAATAAAAATCATTGATTGCAAGAGCCTGACCTTTTAACCCTACTAAAACTAAGAGCTGCCACAAGATTTGCGGATTATCAACTTGGTAATGAGTTGAACGCTTTCTATCGGTTCAGTATTATCCTCAATTGTTTTGATTAGTTTGGACGCTGCTTTTTTACCTACTTCGTAAGCGGGCTGGTGGACCGTTGTGAGAGGGCTTGGCATAAGTTCGGCCCGTATATCATCCGAGAAACCCACAATTGCAAAATCATCAGGCACCTTCATACCGGCCTCCCGAATTGCCTCCATCGCACCAATTGCAACGGGATCATTAACAGCCACAATAGCGCGCGGCCTCTCATTTTCGGGCAGTTTTAACAGCGTACTCATTGCATGATATCCATCTTTTTCGTTGTACCCGTTTTCAGTGACCCATTTTTCATTGAGATCAAGGCCGTGCTTATTTAGTGCAGCAACAAAACCGTCAAAACGTTCTTTACCGATAGATACCTTTTTTGGTCCGCTGAGGTAACCAATTTTTTTATATCCTCTGTTAATCAGGTGTTCTGTAATTTGTTGAGAGGCCGCAAAATCATTAACTCCTATACAACTTGCCCCGATATTTCCTATACAGCGATCAAAGAAAACCAAAGGTAAACCCGAATCGATTATTTTTTCGTAGTAACTGAAATCTTCTTCGGTCTGGCTGCTTGAAACTAATATACCATCCACTCTTTTTGCCCGAAGTGCCTCTATACTCTTTTTCTCTTTTTCAAAATCTTCAGATGTATTGGTTAAAAATATCTGATAATGTTCTTTATTTGCAATTTCTTCGATACCCTTAACAACTTCTGGAAAGAATGAATGAGAAATTTCCGGTATTACAACTCCAATACTGTATGTTTTACTGGATACCAGGCTTTTGGCTACCAGGTTAGGGGTATAACCCATTTCATTTGCTGTTTTCAGTATTCTCTCCCGGGTTTTTTCATCAACATTTGGCTTATTATTTATAGCCCTTGAAACTGTCATTGTTGAAACCCCAAGTGCATCCGCAACTTCTTTAAGGGTTACATTACCATTGTTACCTTTCTTGTTTTTCATAAAAAATTTAGGATGATTCCTGTTTTGATATGGTACTCGATACTTTAAAAAACCGTCTCTTTGCCCTATATCTTCGATATCAGGATTATAAAATCATTTTCGCCTTAATATGATCAAAAATACCGGGGAATTCTAAACGGTAAAACGGTACCTATTACAAGGCAGATTTTTACTGCGGAGTAATTTACAGCTTAGAAATGAATAATTCTTAATCGAATGTTACGAACCCCGGGTAGTAACACTCATGTATTAATTTAGGTTTTAATTAATACTTCAAAGTAAGTTTAGCATTAGCACTAATTGTGTATTATTGGCCTGCACTTTTTTCTATATCAAGAACACCCCTGAAACCAATATGAAACATATTATTATCCGGCGGAGTACCGCTTCTGGCCGAAACCCGGTAACCATGACAGTATGAGTCATGACACATAAACGATCCCCCTCTGATGACTTTCTCGCTATTTGGGCCCGGTTCAAAAGCTTCGTCCAATTGATCGTATGGCCGCATCCAGCTGGATGTCCACTCCCAAACGTTCCCTCCCATATCTGTGAGGCCCAATTCTGTCTCTCCGAAAGATCCGACCGGTGATGTCATCAGGTAACCATCATCAGCAACGTTTTCCACCGGGAACTGCCCATTCCACGTGTTTGCCATATGCTCACCATCAACAATGAGTTCTGTGCCCCAGGCGTACCGGTTATCCCGATCCGTAATACCTCTTGCGGCGTGCTCCCACTCAAACTCTGTGGGCAGACGCTTCCCAACCCAGTCCAGATAAGCTTCGGCATCCTCAATTGTTAATAGAGTGACAGGATGGTCATCATCTGCCTTTGGATTCGATTTTCCAAGCGGATATTCCCAGTTGACTCCTTTTTGAATGATCCACTGTGCATTATCAAAATCAAACACGAGCCCGTCACCAATAATGTCGGAAAAGGTTTGGTAGCCTGTGGCCTCTACAAATTCCCGAAATTCTCCTACAGTAACCAGGTTTTGGTCCATATAAAAAGAATTAATATGTGTTTTAAAGACTGGCTTTTCAACCGGTAAACCTGCCTCTGAACCAATTTGAGTTAATCCTCCCGGTATAAAAGACATTCCTTCCGGAGCATTTTCTCTGAATTTCGTTATTTCATCATCAGAAAGAGTTACCGCCTGTTCAGCGCCAAGCGCTTCACGGGTAATTCCTGAACAGCTATCGGTCTCAGCCACGTCTTTTTCACCCGAGCAGCCGCTTAAGAAAATCAACGGAAATAGCAGAACAATAAATAAACACAAATCTTTCTTCATAACTTCAAAAATAGCAAATTAATCGGTTTCAGCTGTTATTTCTTGATAAACTCTTACATAGTCCACTTCATAACTGATCGGAAATTCAGAATTATCAGGATTTCCTCCGTTTGAACCGATCGCAAGATTTAAAAGTATATAGTGTGGCTGCCTGAATGGATTGAATCCATCATCGTAGGTTGCATTTTCAATCTCCACCGTGTTTAACAGTTCACCATTTAGGTACAGTTTAATATAGTCTTCAGACCAATCCATTTTCCAAGTGTGAAAACGCTCCGGCCAATCCGGTACTTTTTCTAAGAAGTTTGCCAGTGGAATTTTTTCGGAATCCCAAACAACGTCCCATCGGGAATCTCCTACCCAAGCAGCATTTGCCAATATGGTTGGTTCATCTGCAATACGATAAAATTCCATAATATCCACTTCACCCCGTTCCGGCCATTGACGCTCATTACCCAGAGTCCAAATTGCAGGCCATGCCCCGAGAGTAGTATCCACCCGGGCCCTCACTTCCATTATTCCATATTGAAAAGAGAATTTATCTCTTGTATTGATGCTTGCTGATGTGTATTCGGCGTATTCTCTGTTTTTACGCCAGTCACTGCTTTCCGAATCGAAATTTGAGTTCTTTACCCTTTCGCGTTTGCCTTCAAAAATGAGGCGCTCGTCTTCAATCCTTGCATTTTCGGGCTGATACCACTGCAACTCATTATTTCGTACAAACCCATGCTCAAAGTTCCACCATTTTTCATCAGGAGCACCATCAATGTTAAATTCATCCGACCATACCAACTCATACCCCTCCGGTATGGATGGTGAAGAGGTGTCTGGCTCGT
>SLAU01000066.1 GCA_007126675.1 Balneolaceae bacterium | reverse complement strand
CGGATGGAATTACCGACTCATAGATTTCTTTAAGCTCATCAGCGCCGGCATGGATGTAATCATCGATGATTAACTGGTCTTTCCCAACCCGCCCCAGTTCTGTAAATGGCAGTTCATTTTCAGAAAGGAGTTTTTCAAGCTGATCTGCCTTTTCGGGATCTGCAGTTACCACGACACCCGACTGGGCCTCGCTGTACAAAACTTCTGATACAGTACCGGTCATCTCTTTGATGCTGAGATCTGCCCCGATACCGGAAAATATTACCATTTCAGAAAGAGCGGTAACGAGGCCGCCATCGGACAGATCGTGCGCGGCATTAATCACACCGGATTGAATAAGATTCAGCACAACATTTTGCAGCAATACTTCAAACTCAAGGTCAATATCCGGAGCATCACCGGTTGTGAGTCCGTGAATAGTTTTCAGGTATTGCGAGCCCCCAAGCCCTTTTCGATCTGCACCGAGGTAATACACATAATCTCCCTCATTTTTAAATCCGGGCGTCATAGTATGCTTTTCAACATCATCAACAATCCCAAGCATACCGATTACCGGGGTGGGGAAAATTGCGCCTTTTGGATTCTCATTATATAAACTCACATTACCGCCGGTTACCGGGGTGCCGAGTGCGCGGCAAGCATCGCCCATTCCGCCAAGTGCTTCTTTAAAGGTCCAGTACACTTCCGGTTTGTAAGGATTTCCAAAATTGAGGCAATTTGTAATTGCAACCGGCCGACCTCCGCTGCAAACCACATTTCTTGCGGACTCCGCCACGGCTATCTGTCCGCCTTTCCGCGGATTCAGATATACGTATCTGCCATTGCAATCGGTCTTAACTGCAAGCCCTTTTTTTGTGCCTTTAATCCGGATAACTCCTGAATTTGATGCCCCGGGTGCATTCACAGTATTTGTTCGAACCATGGTATCATACTGTTCGTGAGCCCACCGTTTTGAAGAAATATTCGGTGAGGCAAGCAGCTTTTTCAGTGTTTCATTATGATCATCCGGATGATCAATGATACTTAAATCAAAATTTTGTACTTCATCCAGGTAAGCCGGTTTTTCAGCCTCACGTACATACTGCGGAGCGCCGCCACCGAGCACAAGCGAATCAGCAGGTATTTCTGCTTTGATCATACCCTCTTTCCAATAGGTTACCTTGTCGCCCTCAACCACTTCACCGATCACAACTGCATTCAGGTCCCATTTTTCATAAACACCGATAATTTCTTGCTCGCGCCCTTTTTCGGCCACTACCAGCATACGCTCCTGGCTTTCACTTAAAAGCAGTTCATAAGCGGTCATTCCCTCCTCCCTCATCGGAACTTTGTCGAGGTCAACTTTCATGCCTTCGCCGCCTTTTGCTGTCATTTCAGAAGTTGAGCATGCAATACCTGCTGCTCCCATATCCTGCATGCCAACCACAGCGCCGGTTTTTAACACTTCGAGGCTGGCTTCGAGCAGTAACTTTTCGGTGAATGGGTCACCTACCTGTACACTGGGCCTTTTTGCTTCACTTTCTTCACTGATATCCTCTGATGCAAACGTAGCACCGTGTATGCCATCCCGCCCGGTACTCGCTCCCACAATCAACACCGGGTTGCCGACTCCTTTAGCAATTGCAGAAACCGTTTCACCCACTTTTACGATTCCAACGCTCATCGCATTCACCAGCGGATTGCCTTCATAGGCTTCATCAAAATAGATTTCACCACCCACCACCGGAACACCGAATGAATTACCGTAATCTGCAATTCCGCGAACCACGCCATCCATCAAGTATCGCACTCTGGGATTTTCCATAGAGCCGAACCGCAGAGAGTTCAGCGATGCAATAGGCCTCGCCCCCATCGTAAAAATGTCGCGATGAATACCGCCAACCCCGGTTGCCGCACCCTGGTATGGTTCAATGGCTGAGGGATGATTATGGCTTTCCACTTTAAACGCACAAGCCAGTCCGTCGCCAATATCCACCAGACCGGCATTCTCCTCTCCCGCTTCAACAAGAAGCTGTTCGCCTTCGCGCGGCAGCTTTTTGATTTCGAGGATGGAATTTTTGTAGGAACAATGCTCGCTCCACATCACAGAGTAAACTCCCAATTCGGTAAATGTTGGAGTGCGGCCAAGATAATTTTTGATCATCTCAAACTCTTCTTCATTCAGGCCGTGATCGATTGCTAATTCAAGATTTACTTCCGGTTCTTTAACTGTGGTTAATGACATTTTTTAAGTTTGATTGTGAATGAAAATTCAGGCGTGGAAAAATAACAAATTATTAGCGTCCAAAACTTTTTAATTGTGAGTAAATCAGTGTTTAGGTTATCACCTTGCCATCACTTTTGTGACCCACCCCCGTCCCCTCCCTATAACACCAAAAAGCGGTGTAACAGGGAGGGTAGCTCTTAAAAAAATTATTGCTTTGATGACCAAAAACGCGGAAATCATTTTCCCATCAGAAAACGAATCGGAATATCAAATCTTGCAGCCCAGGCTTGCTCTGAGTGATCGGTGCCGGGGAATGAACGTGATTTGTAATGCTCATCCGTAAATCCAAGCTGCTTCATCATTTTATCTGTCGCCTGCTGATGGCGCGGATAGAGCGAGTCAAGAGTTTCGGTTCCGTGGTCAAAATAGAGCCGGTGACTGCCCGGAGCGGG
>SLAU01000158.1 GCA_007126675.1 Balneolaceae bacterium | reverse complement strand
TATGGGCAGTTACCAGTATGCGAAAAAATGTAAAGAGCGGGGTGATGATATCACCGCGATGATGGCGCTGGACGGGCTCGGTTACTACAGTGATGAACCGGGAAGCCAAAAGTATCCGCTGCCGGGAATCGGGCTGTTCTATCCTGACAAAGCAAACTTTATCGGCTTTGTAACCCGGTTGCGCGATACCGGACTCATGAAACGCGCCCTGTCGGCTTTTCGCGAAAATGCAGGAATTGCCTCAGAAGGTGCCGCATTGCCCGGTTTCATTCCCGGTGTTTACTGGTCAGATCACTGGTCATTCTGGAAACACGGATATCCCGCATTCCTGGTAACCGACACACTGATATTCCGCGATCCTGCCTATCACCGCCCCACCGACACCCCAGACCGGCTGGACTACGACCGCATGGCACTGCTTACAACCGGGCTTAAAGATGTGGTAAAAAAGCTGAGTAATTAAAGTGAATAAACTTTTTTAAGAGCTCCCCTCCATGTTACACCGCTTTTTGGTGTCACAGGGAGGGGTTGGGGGTGGGTCGAAGAATGGAGGCACTGAGATAGATTCCGAAATTAAATCATTTAATCACGCCCTTACAATCTACTCCTCATCAGTAAAACCCCACCCAAAAAGCAATTTTTTACAATCTAAATCGTCTATTCATTTTTGAAACTTTCAAATAATGCAGTATTGTTGTGTCTGCATTAAAAAATGAAGATCCGGTTCATCATTATTTTATGAGTTCAACATACAATTCCTTATTCCTGTTATCCGTATCTGTTTTACTGTTTTTGTTTACCGGCCTATCCGGTTGTTCAGGCACAGACACCGTTACTGAAGAACCTGCCGCAGAGCAGCGCGATCTGTCCGCCCTTGAAGAGCTCTATTGGGAACGGATGGAACAATCACGCATGAATTTTACCCAGGCCGATGTGGATTTTATGGAAGATATGATTGTGCATCATGCACAGGCGTTAGTCATGTCGCGGCTTGCACCTGATAATGATGCAAGCCGTTCGGTTCAAATCCTGGCTTCAAGAATTATCAATGCACAGGATGATGAAATTAAACTAATGCAAAACTGGCTGCGCGACAGAAATCAGCCCGTACCTTTGGTCCATATTGAGGGCATTGATCTTACGGTTCATCTTGAAGATGATAATGAAACAGATGGCCATGATCATCACGGCCACGGGCATCATGGTCATGAAGAACACGGGCACAACATGATGCACGATCACCACGATATGCCCGGCATGCTTACTCAGGAACAGCTTGAAGAACTGGCTGCTGCACGCGGAACCGAATTCGACAGAAAATTCCTCAAGTTCATGATTGAACATCATGAGGGAGCCGTAATTATGGTTCAGGAACTCTTTGGCACAGACGGTGCCGCACTCGACAGGGAAATTTTTGACCTTGCATCGGGGATACACGCCGAGCAGGTTACAGAGATTGAGCGAATGAGGCTAATGCTCGAAAACATGAATCAATAATTTTATTACACAAATAACAAACAGACAATCAGGTATGAAAAAGTTAATTCCGGGAATGATGCTGATGGTTGCCGCCACATTTTTGGCTTACAGCTGCGCATCATCAGATGTGACGAATAATCAGGGAAGCGAAGAGCGAACTCCGCTGATTCCAATTACAGAAGTAGAAGTACCAAGCCCCGATCCTCGCGTAGGTTTAGGTGCCGGTGTATTCGATGCCGAAGAAGCGATATGGAACCTTCGGTTAGTATCAAACACCCCGCCGCCGGAAGATTTTGTGGGTTCATGGGGTACGGACCTTGCATTCAAAGATAATTATGCGATACAGGGAAATTACAACGGATTTATTGTTTGGGATATCAGTGATCCGGCAAATCCGGAGGTAGTTGTAGATTACCTCTGCCCCGCTTCGCAAAGTGATGTATCGATATACGGTGATCTGCTGTTTGTTTCGGGTGAAGGCCTTGAGGGACGCCTGGATTGCGGAACCGAAGGAGTTCAGGAAACCGTGAGTGAAGAAAGGCTGCGAGGAATCCGGATATTTGATGTCTCCGATATTACAAACCCTGAGTACATTCATAATGTACAAACCTGCCGGGGTTCACATACACACTCGGTTCTGGTAGATCCCAATGATGATGAGAACATTTACGTGTACGTATCCGGATCGGCCCCTGTTCGTCCCGAAGAGGAACTTCCCGGCTGTGTGGATGCATTTCCTGAAGATGACCCTGAAAGTGCACTCTTCAGAATAGAAGTGATTAAGGTGCCGCTGGCAAATCCGGAAGAAGCTCACATCGCAAACTCTCCACGAATTTTTGATGATCTTGAAGCACCGCCAACCCGTGGCCTGACCCCTGAAGAACGCCAAGAACTGGAGCAGGCACGAGCCGAAGGACGCTTTATTGCAACCATGATGGGGCGCGAACGGGTACTTTGGGATGGAATGGCAAGAGCTTTTCTTGAGCAAATTGTTGAAGAACGCGGCGGTACCGGAGAACCAACTGCTGCCGACAGTGCCGCTCTCAGAGACCGTATCGATGATTTTGTGGATGAAATGCTGCAAGCCCGTGGCCGCGGAGCTGAAGCAAAAGGGCCAAATCAATGCCACGATATTACACTTTACCCTGAAATAGGGCTTGCCGGCGGAGCGTGCGAAGGGTACGG
>SLAU01000018.1 GCA_007126675.1 Balneolaceae bacterium | reverse complement strand
CTTGAAATCAAGATGCCAAGAACCATAAGCCCTCCCATTACGAGAAGGGTGGCAATACCTGCCTGGTCGAAGCTTCCAAATGAAAAATAAGAGATTACGAAAACTGCGACGGGCACGCCCATCATTCCAACCCTCTTAAGGTCAGAACGTCCATCTACCACATTTCGTACACCGGCAATAAGGGCAAAGATTACCCCAAGACCGATCAATAAAAGTCCTAATCCGATTGCTATATTCGTTACCATAACTGGTGTCCTGAATTAAAAGTTAATATTAACTTGGAGAAAGTTTGAAAAGAGCCGTTTTAATTTACGACTCCCCACCTTCTTCGGTCTGATCAGGAACAATTTGCTTGCCTTCTTTCATCAGAATAATGGAATCGATCAATGTAATTGAGCTTTCTTCCATATCTGCAATAATCCTGTCTATCTTAGACACACAGTAGTTGTAACCAACCTGCAATATAATACCGGCCATCAAACCACTTGCAGTCGTAAGAAGTGCAATTTTAATACCTCGGGCTACAAGACTTGGTGAAATGTCAGCTGCAGCTTCAATTGCATCAAAAGCTTCGATCATACCCACAACGGTTCCGAGGAATCCGAGAAGTGGTGCAATAGCAATAAACAATGCAAGCCAAACGAGACCTCTTTCAAGGAAACTCATTTCGATTGAGCCATAAGTAGTAATGGCTTTTTCGGCTGCTTCAATACCCTCATCAGCACGCATTAGTCCAGCCTGGAAAACAGATGCAACAGGGCCTCGTGTTTGTGCACAAAGTTCCTGAGCAGCAGGAATACCACCCTCCTGCAGAGCTTGCTGAACCTCAAGGATGAATTTTCTTGTGTTAATATCGGCTAAGTTAAGTGTAATAACGCGCTCCAGGAAAATTGCCAATCCTAAGATCAGTGCAATTAACACAGGCCACATCCACTCACCACCTTCGTTAAATTTTTCTACAATTACATTGAAAAAGCCAGCATCAGCTCCAGCTTGAAGAAAAAAGAGAGCTAAAGATGAAGTCATACGATTACTCCGGGTTATGTTTTGGTTAAGAGCTTAAATTGATGCGAAATGATAGATCATTTCAAACTAAATGTCAAAGCTGTAAAGCATTTAACAGAATTAATGATGTAAAAATAAACTAATCACAATCACTTTGAAAATTTTTCGTGCATTTTCTTAAAAAACTGCACTTACCACAAAACGCATTGTTTGAATTACCTGCCGTGTTGATGTAGTTCGGCCGTTGTATTGCAGCGATAACCTAACTAGTGAGCTTGCACGGTAACTGCTGTTTAAATTCCACAACAAGTTTGTTCCACTACCCACACCATCAGTAAGCTCAAATTCAGCCTGGCCACCGGGATCACCGGTTACACGTGTGTTTCTGACTTGAAGTCTGATCATGTTTTGAAAGCGATTAAACAAGTAGAGCTGAGAAAAATTCTCGAGCCTTACAGATACGGCTTCTGCAGGATCAGTTACTGTTCTGTTCTCTTTGTTAGAATACCCAATATTAAATTCTGTTTGAGCGGAACGCGAAATGAATATCCGAACACCCGGCTCAATTTCATACCCGGTTATATCCACGTTCCGGGATGGAAATCGTGAATTTTCTGCCAGGTTTTTCAACAAATTGACATTAGCTTTGAGTCTTATTCCCTCCGTTAGCCGGTATTCATTATCTGTTGAAATGGTTCGATTTGTGCGCGACTCAAACCCGCTTGCCCGCTGAAACAGAGACTTTGCAGATGCCCAGTTCAGTGATGATTCAAACGTACGATCCGGAGTGTGCCAGCTCAACCTTTGCCGGATAATTAGCTGTCCGGTTATGGTTGTATCTTCTGATCTGAAAACGGCAGGGTCGAGCAGATATACCCTTTTCAAATCTTCTTCAGTGCTGGTTTCGTGAATATCGATCAGAGAATTCAGAACAAGATTCTCAATACTGCCCGCCTCCTGATTCGAAAATCTTGTGTATAACTCGCCGATTCGAATTTCATTCCGGCTTCTCAGGTTCAGATCAATAACCGGAAAAAGTTCATCAGATGGGATAAACTGCCGGATAAAAGTACCCTCATTAGGATTCACTTCCGGAAAAAATTCGTCGAGCTGCTGAACTCCATCATTATTCAGATCAATCCATACATATTGACCGAGTTCGGGTCCCACCTCAATGTATGTTTCCTGCAACAGTGCACGGCGTTCGGTATTGGCTTCGTAAAGTAATTCACCATCCACATAATCTCTTACGTTGTAATTATTGAGTGAGCGCATTAACACACCACGCGACCTGGGTGAATCAGCAGCATCTTCAAAATCTTCTTCGAACCTTTTCTGACGAAACTGCAGCCTGTTCTCGGTTCTGAAATTTATAGTTGGCTGATAGATTAACCCGAACCGCTGAGACCTGCTTACTGATTCTCTTTGCAATCTGTTATCCATGGGCCTTTGATTTTCTCTGTATCCAATGCCCCCTTCTATCGTAAAATTTTCGGTCTGATACCTCAGTCCCGGATTCAAATCATAAAATTGCAGTGAATTAGGCAGCAGAGAATCGGCTACACTTTTCTGTGTTCTTTTTTCTGTTTCCCAGTTTAAAAATGGTGTAATACTTCGCTCGCTAACTGTAAAGCTTCTGTTAACTTCACCCCGGTTTCTGAACCATGTCCCGTTTTGTCCGGATAAATCATCTTCACTGCTCACCCATTCCGTTTTGCTGTATAGCTGAGGCAACCTCTCTTCGTGAAGGCCCACTACCGCTTCAGCACGGCGCCCGTCAAAATGTGATCGTGAAAGCATACCGCCTGATAAGGTGATATTGGAATTCTCAAGTGTTTGCAGTTCCAGTTGTGCGTCAGTTTGCCATTCTTCTGAAGCTTCATCCGTAACCAGGTTCCAGCGCCTGTCGAATTCAATCTCTCTGGGCCTGTCAAAAAATTCAAAATTTTCACCGATATATCGTTGACGTATGGATGCACTAATTTGCCCGATTGCAGTGTCGAGGTTATGAAGTTGTAATTCTCCGTTTGCTGCCTGACCCGTGGTATTCTGGCCGCCAACCTCTGAGAACCGGTTACGGTCCAGATCACTCACTGCCCACTCACCGTTTAGCCGCAGATTCGAAGAGAGGTTTATACCCGAATTCAGCGCAACCATTTGATGGCTTTGTGGTGCCTGTAAACGCACCAACGGTTCATAACTGCCTTCACCCGGACCAACCCATTCATATAATATGCCGTTAACCGTTCCGCCTACTCGCCGGTATGACCCATTCCCTTCTCCAAAGTTTGTAAACCGGACGCGATAAACACCACGCGGATCACCCGGAATGTTTTCAAAGATTTCGAAAGTATCCCCGTTAACGGTGGTATCTTTCCGGACGTAAAGTATAAAACCGGGATTTTCCTGAAAGCCTACCGAATCCGCTCCGCTTATGAAAAAATCATCCACATCATCTCCCAATTCGCGAAGCCGGTCAATGTCAGATTCTGTCAGGTTTAATTGAGTTGCAGGGTTTTTATCATCCGCCTCGCGAATGTACGTTGCGCCAAAGTTCATCCTGCCGTTCAAAAGATTATCTTCGGATCCTTTTGCTGTAAAAAGCGTTCGGGTAAACGTTTGCGTGATGTACTGAAATTCAACGATGATTCGTGTTTCGTCAGTTACTACCAAGTTGTTCGTAAATGTAATTTCACCCAGCGAATAGTCGATCACATACTCATTTTCAGTTCCCCGATTTACCTGCTGGCCATCGATGTATACGGTTTCTGATCCCGCCAATACTATGATAAACGCCTCATTCTCGGCTCCGGTTAATCTGTATGGCCCCTGAACCCCCTCAATACCGTTAAACTGCTGAGAACGAAACTGTCCGCGCGATACCGATATTCCTGAACCGAACTCACCGACCGGTGTATCGGCACGCCCCACTGCGCCCTGAACTCTCCGGTTAATTCTCGCAAAATCACTCTCATCAAGAACCAAATCAACATCTCCCAGTTCCAGCTCGCCGATGGGTGCCTGTAACTGAATGTAAACACGATCAAACTCTCTGATGTTTTGGGTTGATCCGTCAGGTTGTATTGGCGTTGAGCGATCCGTCAGCGTTGCCAGTATGGATACATTATCTGTGATGTTACCTGTTAAGTCGAGGCGCAACCCGCTGTCGAGAGAAAGATCCTGCCTGTTGCCAACTGTAAAGCCTCTCGTCAGACTTCCGCTTTGCACTATATCCGCATCGCCAAATAATTCCTCTCTGGGTGATGTTGCTCGCAAAATGGACTCCGTTTCTTCGGTAACCTCATCAACCTCCTCCTCCACTTCACGAAATTCACGCAGACGGATTAAAGGCTCTAACCTGATTGGCGGTTCATTATATCTGACAGTTATGAGTGCTGAAATTGCAAACAGCTCATCCAGAAGAGACAACTCCAGGTTTCCTGAATTTGGTTCGAAATTCCAGTATTCGGAATCAAGCAAGGTATCATTGTGTAACACCTCTACTGATTCGCGATCAACCAAAAAATCAAGAAAGAGAGTCGTATCAGGCTGCTGCAGTTCAATTGTTTTTTCTATAACTGATGATTGTTGTGCAAATAGTGAACCCGCACCAGGCAAAATAATCAGCAGGAAAAAGACAGAGATAAACTTATGAGATATGTTGCGATTCTGACGTATGAAGCGATCTGTTTGTTTTACGTTCAGTAGCAAATGGCCATATAACACAAATTAAATGAAAAGAATGGTTGAGGTTGCATGTGATGATAATAAAATCATTGATGAACATCACTACCGCGCAGTACAATAATTAAACTCAGGTAAGAATGGTTTTATTTCACTGATAAAATGTGAGTTTCCCTTGGGGATCCCTTGCGGGGCGACATAAAATCTTTGAAATTAAAGTGATGTTTTCTAAAAAGGGCGTCATCCCGGACGAAGCGTTAGCGAATACCCAACTACGCCAAAGGCTTCGATGGGCAGGTCCGGGATCTCCAGCCGTTGATATAGGCAGGAGATGCCACGCCGGGGCGTGGCATGACGAGATTTATTATGCTTGAGCGATTGATCGCCTTTTTTTAGTTAAAGTCACTATTAATCCAGTTTTTTAATCTCAAACTCACGTTAATAAAAGATCAATTTTCTTTGATCCTGTGAAATATAAACCTGAAAAACAGTACAGCTGCAATTACTCCAATAATAATTAATAACTGAACCGGATAAGGCAAGTTTATTAAGTCATCAGTATCATTTTGTCCATTCCCGGAAAATGTCACCGGATTATCAGAAATACCGGCCAAAACTACAGGTGTGTTTATGGATTTGGTTTTGGGCGGAAGGCATGACTTGTCATCACAAACCTGGTAAAGTACTTCCAGATTAATAGTTCCTTTTCCCTGAACATTTTCACGAAATGCCACAGGTATAGTAAAAACTGCCCGGTTTGAGTGCCATCCCAGCTTCGCATTAAAATTCGGGTCTAATACGATGCGGGCCTCCGATTCTTCAATCTCTCCTGCAATTTTCATACTACCGGAAGCAGATGAGAAGGTTGTTGGGTACGGACCGGCATCAGGATCATTTAGTGCTGAATATAAATGCCACTCTCCATCGATCTCAGCTTCAACCACCACGTTAAATATTTCTGCTGATTTAACGGTATCCGGTGATTCAACTATTTTATAAGAAACAGGATCAAGCAACTGGGCCTTAACTAAAAATGGGGCCAGAGCTAAAAGCACTGTCCCCATCATAAAAAATAGCAGATTTACGAATGCAGATCTGAATTCAGGAGTATGGATTTGAATCACTCCTCTTTTACCACCCATACTTTAACTTGTGGCTTAAGTTCACCGATTAAGTCTACAGTGGCTGTGTATTCACCAAGTGTTTTGATATCCTGATCGAGAGAAATTTTTCTTCTGTCGATAATAATATCCCGCTCTTCAAGTGCTTCAGCTACTTGTATATTGGTTACGGTACCGTGAATTTTATCATCTTCACCCACAGTAACACCAATAGTAACAGAAGTGGCTTCAAGAGTTTTGGCAAGCTCTTTGGCTTTCTCCACGGTAAGGTCGGCACGCAATTCAGCTTCGCGCTTTAAGTGTTCAAACTGCTTTATAGCACCCGGGGTAGCCATTACAGCTTTGCCTTGCGGTATCAGGTAATTTCTTCCGTAGCCGTCTTTTACATCTACCATATCACCGGCAGTTCCAAGTTTTTCTACATCTTCTTTTAAAATAAGCTTCATAGTGGTTTCTCCGGTTTTACTTATCTGAGGTTTTCTGATACGTATGGTATTAACGCCATGAAACGTGCACGTTTTACAGCAGTTGAGAGCATGCGCTGGTGCTTGGCACTTGTACCGGTAACCCGGCGTGGCAGGATCTTACCCTGATCGTTGATGAACTTCAGCAACATTTCAGTATCCTTATAGTCGATATATTCAATACCTGCTTTGGAAAACTTGCAGTCTTTAGTCTTTAAATGTCCTTTTTTGGGATGTGATGGATTGTTAATCATATTTCAATTCTCCTGTTTTTAATTATCGTCTTCAGATTGTTGCTCTTCTTCCGTCTCTTCAAAAATAACAGGTAAGTCACCTTTCTTTTTGAGCTCGTAGTGGCGCTTCATTTTCTCACTGTATTTGAGTGTGATGTAGCGCACGATATCATCGTTGATTCGCATGTTGCGTTCAACCACTTCGATTGCATTGTTTGGAGCATTGAAATAGAGGTTCACATAATAACCTGTATTCTTCTTATCGATAGGGTAGGCAAGCTGTCTTGTTCCCCATTCGTCCACATCAACAACTTCTCCACCATTATCGGTGATCAGTTTGTTGACAAACTCGACAAGCTCTTTAAACTTGTCATCATCCAGAACCGGGTTCAGGATGTACGTCATTTCATAGAAATCTGTTTTCATAGAGTAGATATGTTTTCTTTGGTTGTATTCCGTAATTGGAAACAGTTACCGTACTTTCGCCGGCAACAGAGCTTTGAAAGATAGGGAATTACTATTTCTTAAACAATCATTATCAGGTAAGAGATGCATTGTTTCTCGCAGAGTTACGCTGATGAATTCGCTGTGTCTCGCAGATTAGTCTGCGCAAATTTGCGGTTAACTCAGCGTAAATCAGCGAGAAAAAAGAAGTTTGAAAACAGGCCTGCTTTAATGATCAGTAGTAATAAGAACTAATCAACTCTATCAAACCGGTAAATGGAAGCACAGGTTCTACACCGTAGTAGATTGTTAAAACGGCCAGTACCAAAAGAGTGGATTTAAATACAAGTCCCGGTGTTTTAACTTCATACTCTTTGTGTGCTTCTTTGAAGTAGAGATAGACCATTACTCTCAGGTAATAGTAAACACTCACTGCACTGGCAATTACACCGATGATAGCGAGCGGAATGAGCCCCGCCTGAACTGCCGCTGCAAATACATAGTACTTGCCAACAAAGCCTACAAACGGTGGAATTCCCACAAGTGAAAAGAGGAATATTGAAAGCAGCACTCCCATCACCGGCACTTTAAATCCGAGGCCTGCATAACTCTCTACAGATGAAAAGTCGAGTCCCTTATTTCGTTCGTAATAGGCGATCACACCAAAAGCGCCAATGTTCATCAGCGTGTAAGCAAACAGATAGTAGAGCACCGCTGTGTATCCTGCATCTGTTCCTGCTGCAAGGCCCACCAGCAGGTATCCGGCATGCGCAATACTCGAGTACGCAAGCATACGCTTAACATTATCCTGCACAAGGGCGATCAGGTTTCCGACAACCATTGTCAGAATCGAAATAACCTGGATGACGTTTGTCCAGTCGCCCGCTTCTGTATCGGGAAGCATTCTTGTAAGTATTAAAATAAAAGCTACAAAAGAAGCTGCCTTGGCGGAGGTTGCCATAAAAGCAGTAAGGGTCGTAGGTGTGCCCTGGTACACATCCGGAGTCCACATATGGAAAGGAACGGCTCCGAGCTTAAAGAAAATACCAACCAGCAGCAGACCACACCCCGCTAAAAAGAGTGGTGTTGCTTCAGCCGCAGCTGCAATTTCAGGAAGACTTGTATGACCGGTGGCTCCGTAAATCAGTGCAATTCCGTAAAGTAAAAATCCAGTTGCAAATGCACCCAACAGGAAGTATTTAAGCGCAGCTTCGGCACCTGTTTTATCTGATTTTACCAGGCCGGCGAGCACAAAAAGACAGATCGACATTGTTTCGATTCCTAGAAAGAATGTGATCAGGTCATTTGAAGCAGCAAGAGCCAGCATACCAACGGTGGCAAACAGAACCATGGCATATACCTCCCCATAGTGGAGGTCTCGGTCAGATAAATACTCTTTGGAAATAATTACACAAAATAACGCACCAAATAACACAACGGCTGAACCATAAGCCGGCACACCACCATATACAATCGCATCTGTAAAAGCTGTTCCGGTTTCACCGAACATCTGGTAAATCGCCACGCCCAAAGCTGCAACAAGACCAATAATCGTAACGCTGTAAACAGCAGCTATGCCTTTCTTAAAAGCTTCCAGCATGATTGCAACTAGCCCGGCTGTGGCAACAATGATTCCGGGCAGGAATGCTGTTAAATCGTGCAAATAATCCATCTAATTTGTGTAGTTAGTCTAAATATTCGTTTTTGGAACTATTATTGTCTTGAAGCAACGCGGTCGATAGCTTTGGCCAGTTCTATGTCTTTGCCGGTAACCTTATCACCTGCATCATGTGTTGCCAGACTGATTTTAACTGAATTATAAACATTATATAATTCAGGATGATGTGCTTGCTGCTCGGCTTCAAATGCTATCCGAACAATAAAACCCATTGCAGTTTTAAAATCACGAAACGAGAAGTCGCGGCTAATTTTATCATCCTTAAAAGTCCAGCCTTCAAGCTTGGTTAATTCTTTCTCTATTTGTTCTTGTGTAAGTGGTTCCATACTAATCCTTTAAAACTATTTTTGATTCATCATTTGATGCTTCAAGACCGTAAACTTTTGCTGTCCAGTCAGGCAGCTCTTCTACATTTGTTTTGTTAAGTACAGTGATACTCTTGTACTCTGTCTGTGATATATGAACATCAACCCAACCCTCGGAATACTTTGTAAAATCTAAGGGACGAATTCCGATCCAAATCATAAAAAGCACAAGCGGCAGCAGCAGCCCTATTTCCCTTGCATTCAGATCAAGCATCTTTTTGTTCTCTTCTTTTTCAAGTGGACCAAACATAACCCGCTGATACATCCAAAGCATATAAACAGCTGCCAATATTACGCCCGTAGCTCCCAATACCGCAAAAACAACATTTGAATATAACTCTGAGTTAAATGCCCCGAGCAGGATAAAGAATTCCCCAATGAAACCATTTAATCCCGGAAGGCCTATAGATGCAAGAGTAGTTATAAGGAAGAAAACTGCAAGTACAGGTACCGATTTTGCAATTCCTCCAAAATCTGCAATCATTCTTGTATGGCGGCGATCATAAATCATTCCAACAATAAGGAACAAAGCTCCGGTTGAAAGCCCATGGTTGATCATCTGGATGATAGCTCCCTGCACTGCAATGGTGTTGAATGCAAAGATGCCCAATACCACAAATCCGAGGTGACTGACCGAGGAATATGCAACCAGTTTCTTTACATCTTTCTGCACCATTGCAACAAGAGCACCATAGATAATACCTACAACGGCAAGTGCCGCAAGCCACGGTGCAAACTCCATAAATGCATTTGGAAATACCGGCATACATACCCGAAGCAATCCATACGTACCCAGCTTAAGCATAATAGCAGCCAGAACAACTGAGCCTGCAGTTGGTGCTTCCGTATGCGCAAAAGGAAGCCATGTATGGAATGGGAACAACGGTACTTTAATACAGAAAGCTAAGGTGAATGCAAGGAACATCCAGGTTTGCTCAACCAGCCCGATGGTATAGTTGGGACCCGAAATAAAGCGCCAGTCAGCGGTAAACTCATAAACACCTGTTGCTGCGCCGGCATGGAATCCGAGATAGATTAATGCCACCAGCATTAAGAGTGATCCTACCAGTGTGTAGATGAAAAACTTGACGGTTGCGTGAATTCTTCCGCTGCCTCCCCATATCCCAATGAGGAAATACATCGGGATTAATGAAAGCTCAAAAAACACATAGAATACTACCAGGTCGAGAGCGGCAAATACACCGAGTGATGCTGTTTGAAGAATCAAAAGCATCGCAAAGTAACCCTTCACGCTTTTCTTCACATTTGTCCATGATGACAAAATTACGATCGGCCCCATCAGGGT
>SLAU01000356.1 GCA_007126675.1 Balneolaceae bacterium | reverse complement strand
GTGCTTTAAACATGAGCTCGATTCTTAAATATTTAATAAAAGCCGTGTGAGAGATAAAAGAATGGCGGTACCTGTTTAGTGTGTTTCATGGCTTGCATCGACGCTATTGGCTCCACTGCAACACACCCCTAAATCCCCTCTCAAGAGGGGACTTTTTTACTGTCACCTCTTCAATAGTGTTGCCCGGTTTTTGGGCAAAATTAGTAGCTCGACATGACATTTGCGCATATGAACGATAAGAAAGACCGGGAGGGGAGCTCTTTAATACAACACCCGCGTTCTGATTGTATGCTTTACATTATTCATTCCTTCCATTATCTGCTCATCATGATTTTTATCGATATCCAGCACAACGTAACCGATCTGTTCATTTGTTTTCAGGTACTGACCCATGATGTTGATCTCCATATCAGATAGCAGCCTGTTAATTTCGGAAAGCACACCCGGTTTGTTTTCATGAATATGCAAAATCCGGTGAGCATTTTTCTGCTTGGGCAGGTTAAGCGACGGCACGGAGTGTGAGCCTGTGGAAGTTCCATTGTCAATAAACTGGACCAGCTTGGTGGAAACATCCAGGCCGATATTGTATTGAGCTTCCAAAGTGGAACCACCAATATGCGGAGTAAGAATTACATTTGGCAGGTTTTGCAGCTCTGTTTTAAACGGTTCGCCTTTCGATTCCGGTTCCTCGGGAAACACATCAATACCCGCCCCTGCCAGCTGACCCGATTCGATGGCATCTTTAAGTGCGGATATATCTACTACCGAGCCGCGGGAGAGATTCAGCAATACACTTCCGTTCTTCATCTTAGCTAATTCGGAAGCACCAATCATCATTCTTGTTCTGGGAGTGGCCGGCACATGAAGAGTTACGATATCAGAAATTCTCAGAAGCTCATCCATCGAATCCACACGGGTGGCGTTGCCCATCGGCAGTTTGGGCTCCACATCGTAATAAAACACATTTAGCCCCATATTTTCAGCAAGTACGGATACCTGCGAACCGATATGTCCATAACCGATGATGCCTATTTTTTTGCCGCGAACTTCGAAACTGTTTTTTGCATCCTTCAGCCAGATTCCCTCATGCGCTTTTTTATCGCGAAGCGGAATACGGCGCATCAGCATGATCGACTCTGCAATTACCAGTTCGGCAACGGAACGGGTGTTGGAGTATGGCGAATTGAAAACGGCCACTCCGGTTTCGATCGCTGCGTCAAGATCCACCTGGTTTGTTCCGATACAAAAACAGCCGATTGCTTTCAGTTTTTTCGCTTTTTGGATCACCTTTTTGGTGATCTGGGTTTTGGAACGGATACCGATAACCTGCACATCTTCTATCTGATCCAGCAGTTCCTCTTCACTCCAGGCTACATCATGTGTTTCAATATGGGTGAACCGGTGATCGGTAAACGTTTTTACTGCGGACGGATGAATGCCTTCGAGCAGTAAAATTTTAATCTTTTCCTTTGGATAGGAGAGCGTTTCTTTGGCCTCTGTCATTATTTGGGGTTCGTATAAAAGGGATAATTTGCAATGCCCAAAAATAACAAAGATTCTTGTTATACCATTGCGATTTTATCAATTCATTACTTGTAAAGCTTCATAGCTGGCCCAAGCGTCCGCTTGGACACTCCTTGATCGTAGAAATTTCTCAAAAATGGACTATTTTTGAAGAACCTGCCTGTATTTAGGAGATCCTTCCACTCCGGCGAAAATCACGCCGTCGGTCAGGATGACACTAGCACGTGGTGATAGAGTGCGCGGCGCATAAATTGCAGAAATTGAACGGGATTCCTGTATGCGCCGCGTAGCAAATGGACGAGGTGGCGCGGGGAAGAATAAATCACAGCTGGGACTTAATGTGCCATTTTCAATAAAACTCAAGGCCATTTCATCTTGAGTCACTCATTTTGCCCATAAGCAGGGCAACACCCTTGGAAAGGTGAACAGCAAACTCCCTCCTTGCGGCGTGTAGTTCGCCGGAGGAGCCTGTCCGGCTGCTGACGGAAGGGCCGGGGTGGGTCCGAAAGGTGTGCATCCTCATGGAAGCCATTGGTTTTCGACCCAGCCCCCATGCCGTTATCGCATTCGTTCATTTTGCCTTGATGCAAAACGAACCAAAAAATCAAGACGGCGAATTTCTTGGCGGCGGTCGTTGCCGATCTGCTGCATAATTTCAATGGTCCATCAAGTCAGGAAGCGGTTTTTGCAACCTGAGCCGGTATGAAATTCTGCTTTCGCAGATCTGCAGACTCCCTAAATCCGCCAATAAATTCGAGGTCCTATAAAAATCAGTTTAAATATTTTCAGCCTTTTATAAAATACATGGGTAATGCCAGCCCCATCCCCTTCCGCCGGGAGTCGGACTGGCTCCTATTACACCAAAAAACGGTGTAACATGGAGGAGGGTCTTTTTACGAAACTTCTTCATTAAAAGAACTAATCCCTATCCGGCGCTTCGCGTAGCTGATGATCTTCTTCGAACCGCGGCACAATGGGAACTTCATAGGGTTCTATAAATCCAAGCGTGAAAAAGCGGGCAATTCTGGCGATTTGTGACAGTAACTGACTTTCTTTACCAAACTCCGCATCCAAAATTGCAAGGATCTGTTCATTAATTTTTCGTTCCCATTCCGGCCCGTATGGGTCAAAATGCTCTTCCTGGTTAAAGAAGTAACCT
>SLAU01000300.1 GCA_007126675.1 Balneolaceae bacterium | reverse complement strand
TCCATTTGATCCAGTTCTTCTCTGATCACATTAAGCTCTTCATCTGAAACTTTATTGCCTTTTATACGGCTGTCGTAGATTTCCAGGATGAGCGGAAATACACGCTCCTCTTCTGATTTGAGATGATTCATCATATCCTGAGTTAAAGCCAGAAACTTCTGGTAAATTTCAACAGTTTCCGGATTTCGTTCACCATATACACGCGCAACTTTTGCAGCGTACGCAGATATTTCAGCAGTTTTTGACCGCACAAAATTGTGATGGGTTTCTTCTATATGATCAATTAAATGACCGGGTTCCCATGCTGAATAATTCTCATTTTTTGAATGTGTTTCTTCCTCATATAAAGGGTAAAGTTTACTAAGAATTTCTTCCTGACCGATACCTTTAAGCTCACAAGCCTTTTCAAGTGAAATGCCGCCGCCACAGCAAAAATCAATTCCGAACTCTTTGAAAACTCCTGCTGCATTATAATTTTCAGCTACTATGTCGCCTATGCGTCTGTTTATTAAATTTTCTGAATGCATAATCTGTGTTCAAATCTTTAAGGTTTGATATAAATATCATTGTTTGATGTGAATACAATATAAGGATAAAAGACTATATTATCTTTAAATAATTAATATTCCGATCAACTTGCTAATCTGTTCCGATTTGTCTTATTTCGATCTGTTTCGGTAAATCATCAATTATCAAAAACAGACAACTGCCAATTTTAATCTGACTATTGTGCCCTCCAGTATTGTAGCTGCCATATCATTGATCCTGTTTTTTATTGGCTATCGTTACTATTCAAAATTTCTGGCAGAAAAAATTTATAAGCTCAACCCTGATTACATGACACCGGCTCACTCTTTAAGAGACGGTGTGGACTACGTGCCAGCCAATAAATATGTACTGCTGGGGCATCATTTCACATCTATTGCCGGAGCTGCACCTATTGTGGGTCCGGCAATTGCTGTTTACTGGGGATGGATGCCTGCCATGCTATGGGTGGTTCTGGGTACAATATTTGCCGCAGGTGTACATGATTTCGGTACAATGGTTTTGTCTGTGCGGAATAAAGGAAAGTCGGTAGGAACGCTTGCGGATAAGATCATTGGCCACAGGGCAAAACTACTGTTCCTGTTTATTATTCTGATTCTTGTTTTAATGGTGAACGCGGTTTTTGCCTGGGTAATCTCAAGTTTGTTTATCAACTTTCCCGCAACTGTACTTTCCATATTTATTCAGATACCGCTTGCAATCTGGATCGGTTTTCGGGCTTATCGTAAAACCGGAAGTATGATTATTCCCTCCGTTTTGGTTTTGATAGTGATGTATGCCACTGCAATAATCGCCAGTTATGTTCCCGTTCTGCAGATCGACCTGGTTCAATATTTTGGAGGGGAAGGGGCAGTAGCTTTGCTTGGACTTTCGGCAACTGAGCTGGCATTTTTGACCTGGATCGTTGTGCTGATGGTGTATGTCTACTTTGCATCTACGCTTCCGGTATGGATGCTGTTACAGCCGCGCGATCTGATCAATGCTTATCAGCTGGTACTGGGTCTTGGTATTTTGTACCTCGCCCTTTTTGTCACAAGCCCTGAGATTACAGCACCAGCAACCAATCCCGATACCGGCGATGTAAGCTGGTTCCCGTTACTTTTTATTACGATAGCCTGCGGTGCCATTTCCGGATTTCACGGCCTTGTATCATCCGGCACTTCCGCGAAGCAACTCGATAAAGATACCGATGCGCGGTTTGTGGGTTACCTGGGCGCAATCGGGGAGGGTTCGCTTGCACTGATCACAATCGTTGCCATAGTGACCTATTTTAATACAACCGGAGATTTTCTGGATCATTATCACTCGTTTGATGCCGCCGGTGCGGCCGGTTTAACGATCTTTGTTGAAGGTGCCGCCTACTTGGCCACAGGATTAAAAATACCACTTCAGGCTGCTGAAACGATCATTGGTGTAATTGTGATCAGTTTTGCAGCCACCACACTTGATACGTCCATCCGCCTGATGCGCTACATTATAAATGAGCTTGGCCAGGAATATAAAGTGCCGGTTCTCAGAAAACTTCACCCTTCAACTGCTATTGCAGTGGGAGCGAGTGCCGCCCTGGTGCTGCTGCCTGAAGGGCCGCGAGGACTCGGTTCGGGCGGATATCTGCTCTGGCCGCTTTTCGGTACTTCCAATCAGCTGCTTGCCGGTATCAGCCTTTTGCTGGTAACCATCTGGTTGAAACGAAAGGGCAGAAGTATCATCTACACATTAATTCCGATGCTCTTTCTGCTGTTCATGACACTCTGGGCGATGATTGAGCAGGTTGTTTTTCAATGGTCGGGATACGGCGAAGCTGATGCCAACCTGTTGCTTTTCACTTTTGGCGCAATCATCCTTGGCTTCACGATCTGGATATTTTTAGAGGCGATCGTTTTGTTCAGAAAGGAGAGAGAGAAGTGAGCTGACATTACCCATGTTATTCGTGAAAGGCTGAAAATATATAAGTTGATTTTTATAGGACCTAGAATTTATTGGCGGTTTGAGGGAGTCTGCAGATTTGCGAAAGCAGAATTTCATACCGGCTCAGGTTGTAAAAACTGTTTCCTGACTTGATGGACCATTGCTCATTTTTTGAACCTGCCTGGGTGCAGACAGGCGCGAAGCGAAATTATGCAGCAGATCGGCAACGACCGCCGC
>SLAU01000097.1 GCA_007126675.1 Balneolaceae bacterium | reverse complement strand
GAATATGAACCGGGGCATTTATTGATCCGGCAGGCTTACGAGGAAGTATTGCAATATCAGCTTGATGAAGCAAGATTAAGGCAGGCATTGCTAAGAATACAAAAACAGAAGATCATCGTTCAGGAAGTTGAGCGTTTTACACCCTTTGCATTCCCAATTTATGTGGATCGGCTGCGTGAACGCTTATCTTCAGAAAAGCTGGCTGACAGAGTTTTGAAAATGCAGAAAAAACTTGAAGCTGATTAGGTAATGCTTGTATGAAAAGTTTTCGAATTGAAATAAAAAATCAAATCTTTGAGCTATTACCTCAAAAAGCTGCCTTTTGGATCGAAAAGAAAACGCTGATCGTTTCGGATATTCACCTGGGAAAAGCTGGCCATTTTCGAAAATCAGGTATTCCAGCACCTACACAAATCAATAATACCAACCTGGAGAGGTTAGGTCAGCTTATGAAACAGCATATGCCGGAAAGGGTTTTGATTTTAGGTGACCTGTTTCACAGTGATGTAAATAGAGAGTGGCTGCAATTTGAGGAATGGAGACAAAAATACAGCAAAACACCGTTTTATTTAATCACCGGAAATCACGACCGGCTTCACAACTCATTTTACGAATCAGCTGATCTTTTGATTTTTGATGAGTTAACTGAAGAGCATTTTTTGTTTATACATGACGCCGATGAAATTAATCAGACTGAAAGTCACACAGTTGTAGCCGGCCATATTCATCCTGCCGTTAAAATTCGTGGCATGGGCCGGCAATCATTACGTTTGCCATGCTTTGTTGTTTCCGAACAAAAATTTTTATTCCCTGCATTTGGAACTTTTACTGGTCTTCATACAATTAAACCTGATGAATCTGAAAAGGTAATTGCTATTGCTGAAGATCAATTAATTCAAATACAATGAATCAGATTATGAAAAAATCATTACTTCTATTTCTTTTAGCCACAATATTTTCCTCCAGTTCAAAAGCACAATCCATTGTGGAAGAATTACGAAACATAAACGAAGAAAGAATAGAAAAGAATAAAACAGCAATGAAACTATTGGGCGGCTGGTCTGTTGCAAATATCGCAACCGGAACCTATGGGAGACTGCAAACCGGCGGAGCCACGCGTTATTTCCATGAAATGAATGCGGCGTGGAACAGTGTAAACCTGGCAATTGCAGGATTTGGTTATTACGGAGCAAAAAGAGCTGATACTGATCTGTCATTAACTGAAACCGTGAGAGAATCTAACAATCTGGACAAGATTCTTCTTTTAAATACCGGCTTAAATGTAGGCTACATGGCGACAGGCGCATATTTGTGGGAAAGAGGAATAAGAAAACAAAGTGACCGGCAAACAGGATACGGCCAGTCTCTTATACTGCAGGGAGCTTTTCTGTTTGTTTTTGACACCCTTTTCTATTTATCAAGAAGTTCAGAGCGGGAAAGAATACGTTCTGTTTTAGAAAGCATTCAATTCAACGGCACCGGAATTTCTTACAATCGAACCTTCTAATTCGTTGATTTACGCTTAAAGCAGTGATGCAGTGTGTGTGTAATTCTTGATTTTTTTGTTCGCACGTTCGCATGAGTTAGGCCGAACTTTTTTGCAACCTGCTTAGTTGATTTGTCTGGATTTTTCAAAAAATAACGGATCAATCTTCTGCTATCGGGGTCAAGTTCCTGCAGGCATTCCTCGAGAATTTGCATTCGTTCTCTTTCAACTAAATTTTCAACCTGGTCAGCAGGTACTATCTGATTGTAAACGTCTTTGGGATCTCCGGTAAACTTATACTCTGACTTTTTAGACCTTATATATTCATTCCGACTGGTTTTGATCAGATAGCTAAATATATATTTGTTTTCCTTTATATTTCCCCTTCTGATTTGCTCTAAAACATCTAAAAATGATTGATGCGCACATTCTTTTGCCTCTTCAGGGGATGCCTTTAACACAACATGCAGATACTCTACCAGCTTGGGCATCACTTCCTCAAGCAGTTCATTTGCTTTATCTTCATCCCCGTCCTGCAGAGCTATTACTAATTCAGAATAATCAACGCGTGGCACAGCAACCTTTAGTCATTAAAATTTTGAGACTTGTCTTTTCTGATCAAGAGAACAATAATTTCAGCAAACAAGCACTTACAATCATACAAATCATTTTAGTCAAATCACATTTAAATTTTAAAAATTCACAATTTTTTTTTGAGCTCTCTAGGTTATTAAAAAAATTTAACTTAGGTTTCAATTTGTAACATTTAAGTACTCTTTTACTCTTTCACTTAACCACAAATATATCCACGATAATAGTAATAAAAACATAGATATAACCATGAAAACATTTAAAGCTACATTAACCAAACTTTCATCCATCACTTTAGCAGTTCTTTTTGCTGTAGGCTGTGCAACTGTTACAGACGCAAATGTAGAGCTTCAGGAAATAAATGAAGAGCAAACACACACTGCAACCACGACACAAACCACTACCACTAACGATGACAACTGGTTCTCACGAATCGGAAACGATATGGATCCAATCATCGATGAGCGTGAGCGAAACTAACTAACAACTCTATATTTAATCTTAAAGCTAATAATCTGACCTATGAAATCTCTGAAAAACATCCTCTCAATTGCTCTTATTGTTATGCTCGCAGGCTGTGCAACTGTTACTGACGCTAACGTGGACCTGCAGGAAGTAGATG
>SLAU01000130.1 GCA_007126675.1 Balneolaceae bacterium | reverse complement strand
TTGCGATTAAGAATGTCAGAAGAGGTAAAATGGGGTGAAACCGCTACTTTCACTTTGGTTGATTCTCTTGAGCAGGATTTTACGACTGCATATCCGCTGTACAGAGACAGATCGGACCGCCAGATTTTATTTGCTCAAACAGATGATCCGCTGCCTGAAGATATGGACTTCACGATTAAGGCAGACGGATTTACCGATAAGGCAGGAAACCGGTTGAGAACCGATGTTTCATCTTTTTCGGGATCAGCAGAGCCCGATACCACATTTTTACGATATATCTCCGATAACAGTTCGATCGGCTTGTTTCCTGATGAACCTTTGATTGTAAATTATTCCAAATTTATCGATGATTCTGCCATCAGAGATTCATTAATCGTGTTTGAGGGTGACCGGCAAGTTGATGAATGGGAATTTATTGAAATAGAAAGAAACAGATTGAAGATTTTTCCCGATGAGAACTGGAGCAGCGGAATCAGATATCAGTTCAGAGTTTGGGATCCCGATTTGATGGATCATCAAAGAATAGAACCGGATATCTGGCAGAGAAATCAGCTTGGAGGTATTGAATTAAATATACCCGATGATGAAATAGAAAATACACTCAGAATCTGGGATGATGATCTGAGAGTGGAAATCGATACTACGTTTACCGGCTCCATCGAAATAACTAACTTGCCGCCGATAAGTTTACACGCAATTGTTTATCGCGATTTAAACGAATCAGGAAAATGGGATGCAGGCAGCGTTGATCCTTATAAAGCTCCGGAACCTTATTTTCTGAGAAGAAATATCCCTGTAAGGGAAGGATTCACCTCTGAGGTAAGAGTTGATTTTGCACCTCTGCAAACAACCGGAGCTGAAATTCCTGAATTTCCGGATGAGGATGAAGAAGATGAAAATGAAACGAACGATGAAATAGAAATGATAGATGAAGCGGAGTTAGAAAATGGCTGAAAAATGGAATGAAATATTAAGCGATGGAGTACTTTTACTTACCATCATTGCAATTTTGCTGTTAACAATCATCATTCAAAAGCTTGTGAAGAGAGCTTTTGACAAATTTATGGCAAGCAGTTATAAAGACAAGATCGACGATCAAACAAATTTAAGGTTTCTCTATTATACATTGGTCGGTCTTATTTATATCACGGGTATCAGCTTCGCAATCTGGAATGTTCCCTTTATGAGGCATATTGCTAATTCAATGCTTGCCGGTGCGGGTATTCTGGCAATTGTGATTGGTTTTGCCTCTCAACAGGCTTTGGGAAATATCATCAGCGGATTATTTATCGTGATGTTTAAACCCTATAAAATAAACGACAGAATTTCAATCCGCGATTCACTAAGGGGAGTGGTTGAAGATATAAACCTACGCCATACAGTAATCCGAAACTTCGAAAATCAAAGAATCATCATTCCAAACTCCGTTATCAGTAATGAAGTGCTGATCAATTCAAACTTTGCTGATGACAAGATGTGTAAATTTATTGATATCGGTATCAGCTACGGTTCGGATATAGATCTTGCAAGAAAAATTATTGCTGAAGAGGTAGAAAAACATCCGCTTAATATTGATGTTCGAAAACCGGAAGATATCGAAAATGGAACACCCAGAGTTACCATTCGTGTAATGGCACTTGCTGATTCATCTGTAAACCTGCGTGCATGGGCCTGGGCTCCAACCCCGCCTGATGGATTTGCAATGGAATGTGATATACGGGAAAGTGTAAAGAAAAGGTTTGATAAAGAGGGCATCGTAATTCCATTCCCGCAAAGAACGCTCAGTTATCTTGAAAAAAATTAAGGATATCTGCTGTTGAATATTTTGTTATTACCTTGTGGTTGAGATGAAATATTTAAATGAATATGAGGTTTCTGATGTTGTCGTCATCCCGGACGAAGCGTAAGCGAAGATCCGGGATCCCCGTTTTGTACATATGCAGGAGATACCGGATCGGGGTCCGGTATGACGAAATTTGTAACATACTTTATTCTTTACATCATTATTTTGCAGCCACTCTTTTTCATAGCCAACAAAATCAAAATCATCTTCTCTAACTCACGTTTATTAGTATTTGAGGTTAATTCTGTACCTCAATTTCACTATCTTTTGGAACCGCTTTCATAAATAACATTTAGTCAAATTATGTCAGACGCAACATCTGCAAAAAAATCTACCCGTAAAAAAAAGCAAACTGCGAAAAACGGTCAGGCCGGCCAGGCTAAGTATAAACCGCAACACAAGGTACGCTTTGTTACGGCTGCCAGTTTATTTGACGGCCATGATGCCAGTATAAATATTATGAGGAGAATACTTCAAAGTACTGGTGCAGAAGTTATTCACCTTGGTCATAACCGTTCGGTTCATGAGATTGTAAATTGTGCTATCCAGGAAGATGCCCAGGGAATTGCCATCAGTTCATACCAGGGCGGCCACATGGAATACTTCAAATATATGGTAGATCTCCTGAAAGAGAATAATGCCGGCCACTTACAGGTTTATGGCGGCGGAGGCGGTGTAATTGTTGACAGTGAAATAAAAGAACTCCACGAATATGGGGTAAAACGAATATTTTCGGTTGAAGATGGCAGCAAGATGGGTCTTCAGGGAATGATCAATTATATGCTCGAAAACTGCGATTACGACCCAACAGAGCTGAAATCACCGGATAACGACCAGATACCAAACAGAGATCCGAAC
>SLAU01000149.1 GCA_007126675.1 Balneolaceae bacterium | reverse complement strand
CCTTTTTTCATTGAAGGTTTTGACATTTTCCGCTTCGGCACTACAAAAACTTTCAGCAGTTACGGAAACCCCGGCACGTTTTATTCCCGCAGAATCGGGCGAACTCCGCAGGGAAGTCCGGGTATGGCCGGCGAGAATCCGGACTTTGTTGACCAGCCGGATCAAACCACAATTGCTTCGGCCGTTAAAGTAAGTGGCAAATCAGACAGCGGGTGGTCAGTGGGTGCCTTAAATGCTTTCACACTTCAGGAAAATGCCGATTTTCGTGTATCCGGCGAGGACAGATCAATTGCGGTTGAACCGGCTACCAACTATTTCGTTTCCAGAATTATGAAAGATTTCAATTCAGGAAACACTTATACCGGCGGATTTGTAAGTGCTGTAAATCGTGATATCGGCGACAGGTATTTTGAAGATTTTCTGCATTCATCTGCCTACCTCGGCGGTATCGATTTTGAGCATAACTTCAGAGACAGAGAATGGGTGGCAAGCGGTGTTATTTCATTCAGCCACATCAACGGCAGTGAGCAGGCTATCAGCCAAACACAGCGTTCACCGGTAAGATATTTAAACCGCGTGGATTCGGATAAGCTTACATTGGATGAAAACCTGACTTCGCTGAGTGGTTTTGCCACAGAGTTGAGTATCCAAAAGCAAAGCGGTGATAACTGGATGGGATCATTAACATACTCTGAAGCAAGTCCCAATTACGAAGTAAATGATCTGGGTTTCCAGGTGCGGGCAGATTATCGCGCTATTGAAGGCGGAGGTGTGTACAGAGAAACCGATCCCGGCTGGGCACAATATTATGAGTTATATCTCTTTTTATCGAATGCCTGGAATTATGACAGCGACAGAATAAGCCATGCGTACATATCGGGTGGCTTTATGAGGTTTAACAATTTGTGGATCTCCGATTTCCGTTTGGTTTACAACGCTCCCCGGTATTCTGACCGTCTTACACGCGGCGGGCCGGTAATGGAACAAACACAGGGGATACAATACAATTTCAGCATCGGAACGAATCCAAACAAGCAATTTTCAAACACTGCACGATTGTTTCACAGGCACGACAATCAGGGCGGTTATACCTATGATTACTCTACAGAAATAACAACACGGCCTACAACCTGGCTCCAGATAAGTTTTACTCCTCAAATAGTTTTTGAAAGAAATATGGCGCAGTATATTCAGACTGTCCAAGATCCCGCAGCAGTTAACACTTTTGGCAACCGCTACGTCTTCTCTGAAATTGATCAAACAACATTGATCGGCACATTCCTGTTAAACTGGACTTTTTCAACTACTATGAGCCTGCAAACATATGTCAGGCCGTTTATAGCTTCCGGTAACTACCAAAACTTTAAAGAGCTGGCAGAAACACGGAGTTTTAATTTCGATGTTTACGGAGATGATAACGGTACAATTTCACTTTCTGATGGAGTTTATACCGTTGATCCGGACGGCACAGGGTCTTCGGAGTTCTCATTTAGCAATCCTGACTTTAATTTCCGCTCAATCCAGGGAAATGCAGTATTCAGATGGGAATACCGGCCAGGCTCAACATTCTTTCTGGTATGGCAGCAACAGCGTGAAAATTTTGCCGGCACCGGAGATTTTGACTTCTCAAGAGACATGAGTGAACTTTTTCGCACCAGATCAACAAATGTATTTTTAGTCAAAGCCAGTTTTTGGTTTGGTACATAATTTTTTGAAAAGTGATTACTATCCTATTCCCTCATTCTTCCTTATCTTCTGATCAATTATTGTTAGATTAGCATGAGTTTCCTTCCGGGGGTAAGTAAAGAATTAGTTGAAGGGTTTTTCGTTTTCAGAGAAAAACAATTGACTCAGGTCAGCAATCATTGGATCATCCCCCGGCACTCCGTTATCATGAAGTGATCTCTTCGGGAAAAGAAGGGGTTTACAATGTGAAAACGAAGCTTAGTTTAGAAGCAGAAAGAAATAAAATTATCAGACCATATTTATGTCAGTCACAAAAAAAGATGTGCATTATGTAGCAAATCTTGCACGGTTAATATTAACTGATGAAGAAGCTGAAGATCTGAAAGAGGATTTGAACAGTATATTGGGCTATATGGAAACACTGAATGAGCTTGACACTTCAAATGTTGAGCCGCTTGAACATGTGAATGATCTTCCCATGATATTGAGAAAAGATGAGGCCAAAGAGCCTCTTTCGCATGAAGATGCCCTGAAAAATGCTCCGGATGCAGATTCAGATTATTTCAGAGTACCTAAAGTTATCGAGTGATCAATATTTAAATAGTGCACCTTATTTTTCTTAATTAATATTAATGGCTGCAAGAAAAAAAAAGTCTCAAACAGTACCCGATTTTTTTGAACGCCTGCCCAAACATTACCAGCATCTGATCTGTTTGGGTTTTCTGTTCATCCTGCCCTTCATTCTGTTTTATGCATCTACTCTGGGCGGACAGCAATATATGGGACACGATGTGCTGCAATGGCGGGCAGGAGCCGAATCTTTGATAGAGCATCGTGAAACGTATGGTGAAACTGCACACTGGGCAGCCAACATGTTTTCCGGAATGCCGGCAACCACCATTTCCCATCCGCCGCAATTCCCAAATCTGGATAACACACTACTCAGAGCGTTTAGTTTTATTTACCCCGCCATTGAGTTCTGGATTCTTTTCGGCGGCACATACCTGATGCTGAT
>SLAU01000108.1 GCA_007126675.1 Balneolaceae bacterium | reverse complement strand
GAAATGCGATGGAATGTTCCAATCAGCACTTCGTAAAATTGCTGTCTCTTGATAACGAATACCATCTCTTCGGTATAATCGAACTCATCTCCCAGCAACTCAAGGAAGATCTCTCTCACATTATTCGCGGAATTGTAATCAACGCTTGCAAACACCTGAACGTAATGACCGGCAGGAACTTCAGATCTGAGATCCTTTTCCCGCTCGCTTTCAAGTGAATCAATCCTCATCTCGATGTTATTTACCCTATATTCAAGACTGTCAATTCTATCAATTAACAGCTCATTAAACCGTTCAGACTGCCTGATGTGCTCCTCAAATTTGGCATCCAGTTCAGACAGCTGATTTTGAAGCTCATCAATTTTTTCTTCCTGCATTGCTGCCCTTTCACTTGCAAGTGCAGCCTCATTAACCCGGCTCATTAACTCTTCATATTCTTTGTCGGTAATATTTCTGATAGGAGGTGATTGCTTTAACGGTTTGGTGCTGCTTCTCCCAAAATTAATTCGAATTCCGGCTGACGACATTCCTACCTGATCAGCGGGGAAACCGGTATTGATATTATCCATACGGTTTGAAGCCAGCTTTGCCTCGTACTGAGCAAATACATCGAATGTGTTTGAAAGACTCAGTGCCAGACCAAATCCTCCCAAAAGAGCCGATTCGTTGCCAACGGTTCTTGCATCTTCATCTTCGGCAGTATAAAAATCATGCTCATAACCGAGAATCAGGTATGGATTTATCCAATCAGAAAGCGAACTCCGGCGATAGATACGATTCAGATTAAAAATGTTTTTAAAGACGGGAGAATGAACAACGGTTTCAAAGCCGTCATCAGCCAGTGCTTCAATGGTATTATACCTGTAGCCAAATTCAACAGTCCATAAAGGTGTGATGGCGTACTGAATACCTCCTCCGAAATTGTATGTCTGTTGGGTGAATGTATTGTAATTACTGCCTATCAGGCGGTTAACATCTCTCTCATAACCCATTGTGAGGCCGGCTTGTAAAGATATACTGACTCTGCGAAATTCTTCATCTTCCTGAGCCTGTGAAAAAACTTCTTTTGGAAGTAAGAAAAGAGAGCAAAATAAAAGTGCTAAAATTGTTATTGTACTTTTCATTGTGCTGGAGGTTTTATTAGTGCTGTAGAAACTTTTTATACCTTTGTATTTTTGCCGCTGATGATACTGATGATTTTATTGAAAATCGATTTCATTATTTGGTACTTAAAACTTTACTGAAAATTAACCCGGTATTTTTTCTATTCACATTTAATCTTTCTAATAACACGGTCAAAACATTAAATCTTGATAACAATGTCACAAACTCAACAATCAATTAAAGCATACAGAGGCAGTAATCTGAATTGTAAGGGATGGCACCAGGAGGCAGCCCTGCGAATGCTGATGAATAATCTGGACCCTGAAGTGGCCGAACATCCCGAAGAACTGATTGTATATGGCGGCGGCGGAAAGGCAGCGCGCAACTGGAATAGCTACCATAAAATTGTAGAGACCCTGAAGCGTCTCGAAAATGATGAAACGCTGCTGATACAAAGCGGTAAGCCCGTTGGCGTGTTCCGCACCCACGAAGAAGCACCGCGCGTGCTGCTGGCCAACTCACATTTAGTACCCCGCTGGGCTACATGGGACGAATTTCGCCGCCTCGATAAACTGGGCCTTACCATGTACGGGCAGATGACTGCCGGCTCATGGATCTACATCGGCTCGCAGGGCATTGTGCAGGGCACCTACGAAACCTTTGCCGAATGCGCGCGCCAGCATTTTGACGGATCACTTAAAGGCAGGTTGGTGGTTACGGCCGGCCTGGGCGGCATGGGCGGTGCACAACCACTGGCTGCCACCATGAATGGCGCGGCGTTTCTGGGAATTGAAGTAGACGAAAGCCGTATCGATATGCGGATTAAAACCGGCTATTGTGATGTGAAGTGTACCGATCTGGATGTAGCACTCGAAAAAGTTCTGGATGCCAAAGAGAAGGGCGAGGCGTTGTCGGTCGGCCTGCTTGGCAATGTGGCTGACGTACTGCCCAAACTGCTCGAGAAAAATGTAATTCCTGATGTACTGACCGATCAAACTTCGGCACACGATCTTCAGCTCGGCTATATTCCCTCCGGATATACGCTTGAGATGGCAGCTGAAAAAAGAGAAAACGATCCGGCCGGTTACGAAAGTGATGTGCTCGACTCCATGGTAATCCATGTAAAAACGATGCTGGAGATGCAAAAACGCGGTGCCGTAACATTCGATTACGGCAACAATCTGCGCGGACAGGTAGCCGATCTCCGCGGGATGAAAGAAGCTTTTGATTTTCCGGGTTTTGTGCCTGCTTATATACGTCCGCTTTTTTGTAAAGGATCCGGCCCGTTTCGCTGGGCGGCGCTTTCGGGTGATCCGGAAGATATCGCAGTTACCGACAAAGCACTGCTCGAAACTTTCCCGGAACATGAGTCGCTGCATCGATGGATTCATCAGGCGCAGGATAAGATTCATTTCCAGGGTCTGCCTGCACGAATCTGTTGGCTCGAGTACGGCGAGCGTGCCGAAATGGGCGAAAAATTCAACTGGCTGGTGAAAAACGGGAAGGTAAAAGCACCAATCGTAATCGGCCGCGACCATCTGGATACCGGCTCGGTAGCATCCCCCAACCGCGAAACCGAAGCGATGAAAGATGGCTCGG
>SLAU01000008.1 GCA_007126675.1 Balneolaceae bacterium | reverse complement strand
TTTTTTGCGAGACCTTTCTCAACCTTGATAAATTGCAGATAGCGACTAAGTTCTGATTTAAAAGCCGTCATCTGAATCTGTTAATTACTTTTTTCCTGTTGTTCCTCGCTCTGTTCTTCGGTATCTGCCTCTTCTGATTTTACATCCGGCAGCTCCTTTTTCTCATCAGAATCTTTCTTTATTTCAGTTTCCTTTTCAGTTGCTCGTTTTTTTGATGATTCCTTTTTCTCATCCGGATACTCAATTCTGCTGTGATACACACCAATCAGAATACTCAGAAACGATTCTTTTATGATCTGAATCTGTCGAAATGTAAGAGGACAGTTACTTAATTGTCCCTCGCTGATATGATCATCAACCATTCTTGTAATAAGTGCTTCAAGTTTGCTGTACGAGGGATCTTTCATAGAACGTGAAGCAGCTTCAATTCCATCAGCAAGTAAAAGAATTCCCTGCTCTTTTGTGAACGGAAGCGGTCCGTCATACCTGAAATCTTCTTCAGGAATTTCAGCTTCGTTTTCAGTGCTTTTTTGAGCTTTATCGTAAAAGAACCGGATAAGTGAGGTGCCGTGGTGTGTTTTTATAAAATCAATAACAACCTCTGGCAGGTTATTCTTTTTGGCAATTTTTACACCATCGCTTACGTGTGCTTTAATTACAAGTGCGCTCATCTTGGCTTTCAGCTTGTCATGCTCATTACCTTCCGTTTGGTTTTCGATGAAATAGCTTGGCTTCACCATTTTACCAATATCATGATACAGTGCACCTACGCGGCAAAGAAGTGAATTTGCACCAATTGCAGAGGCGGCAGCCTCAGCCAGATTTGCGACCTGCAAACTGTGATGGAAAGATCCGGGAGCTTTTGTCATCAACTCTTTTAACAGCGGCAGATTTGTATCGGCCAACTCAAGAAGTGTAAAGTCGGTGGTGATTTTGAACGTTTTTTCAAACATCAAAATCAGCGGATAGGTAAATAGGATGAAGACTGAGTTTATAGCGATAAACATGGTGTCGTTCATGAATTTTTCCCATCCGGAAAAACGTGCCAGTGCAAAACCACCGATCACCAAAAAGTAGGTTAAAAAAACGATACCGGGTGTGGTGAAGAAAAATTGTGATCGCTTCTTTATATCACGTACCGAAAATATACCAAGGCTGCATGCAGTAATTGTAGCTACCAGGTAATCAAAATTATTATCGTGGATTAACGCAGTGATAATTGCAAGTGTAACTGTTGCCATTAAGCCCACGCGCGAATCAAAAATAATAGTAAGTATGATGGGGGCAACGGCAATAGGTACGATTAAGCTCGAAATGTCATCGAACGTATATACTAGTGCACTGGCCACGCAAATAATGAGCAGTGTCAGAAACACGAGCAAAAACATAGCCGGATTATTGAAAATTGATTTCCGGTACAAAAACAGGTAAAAGAAGAACAGGAGTGCTGCGATTATAATAATGATAACTTCACCTCCATATCGCAGCCATCTCTCGGTTTCAGATGCTGCCGTTGCTCTTGCCTGCGCCAGGCTGCGTAAGATGTTTGCTCTTTCGGGAGTAACAATATCACCGCGGCGGATGATAACCTGGCCCTGGGCTACTGCGCCTTTAGTGCGGGAAATATTTGCAAGATTTTCTTGTAAAACACGCTCGGTG
The DNA here is from genome assembly GCA_007126675.1 of Balneolaceae bacterium. Taxonomy (GTDB): domain Bacteria; phylum Bacteroidota; class Rhodothermia; order Balneolales; family Balneolaceae; genus SLAU01. Next base: position 27,730 of record SLAU01000008.1, on the reverse strand, counting down.
TCGCTTTCACTGTATAACCAGTTTGGCTGAACTACCTGATCAAAAAGCTGAAGTGCTGCAGATGCAACATCAGATGAAAATTCCCTGCTCAGCTGATATTGAGCATACTCAAGAGTCTCCGGCAGATCTCTTGTGTTTACGAGTTTAATTGTACGTTCTGTCCTTTCTCGGACATTTCGTATGGTGATCTCATCACCCTCAATATCCTCTTTTCGCTTATCTATAATCCCCTCATTCAGAAGCTCATTCAGAAGTGAATCGAGCTCGTTTCTAATATCATTAATTACGGATGTACGCTGGGTTTCATTTTGCATCCGAATATCGTAGTAATTACTGGTGAGGGTATTCCATGCCCGTTCATCAAACTCAACGGCAGCAAAGTTTTTTTCCTGGTAATAGCGAATACTATCATTTCGTGCTGATTCCAGTTCATCTTCCTTTGCAACCTGCCACTGCAAATAAAGATCTAAAACCGGCTGAATGCTTTGATACAACGAATCCAGTTTTGATTCTATAGATATTCGCGCATTTTGATTGTGATGAAAAATAGGTGCAGTTGACTCGCGAATTTCCTGCTTTTCCTGCTCAAGTTCTGCTTCGGTTTTTTGAAGCGAAAAAGTAAATGGGGCGGTTAAATCATCAGCACGCCAGGGTTCACCTACAGAATAACTTGCCACAGGCTGAAATGTACTTTCAGGTATCATGACGATCACAATCAGGAGGAAACCACCAAAGATCAGACCGCGATAAATGCGGTTTCTTTTGATTTGAGCTTTCTTTTGCTCTTCTTTTTTCTTTTTACCGATATTAGGTGCTCCTTTACGTTTTTTTGGAGCGAGACCTAAATTTTCGAGTAGACTCATATGGTTGTTTATTAATATAACCGCATGTTAATTGTGGAAATGTAACCCATCATTCAAGTTGAATCCAAATTTAATGTAATTATAATTGGTGAATTTGATTGAATCAGGCTTCACCAATCAATTCTCTGAAGGTATTTTCGTTGAGTATGGGAACATCCAGTTTTTTAGCTTTATCGAGCTTGCTGCCTGCTGAATCTCCTGCAAGAAGATAATCTGTATTACCACTTACTGAAGATGTTGTTTTTCCGCCATGTTTTTCAATTAAATCAGAAGCTTCTTTCCTTGTAAGTGAAGGCAGGGTTCCGGTTAACACAAAAATTTTACCATTTAACTGGTTTGATACATTTTCCTGAATTTCTTCTTCAAAAGTTAAACCCGCTTCGGTTAACGCATTCAGAATTTTTTTGTTTTTTTCGTTACTAAAAAACTCTGTTACAGATTCAGCAATTTTTGGCCCGATTGAATCTACAGCAATTAATTGTTCTTCGGATGCTTCGGCTAAAGCATCAAGCTTTTTAAAAGCATTTACAAGATCCTTAGCCACAGTTTTTCCTACAAACCTGATTCCAAGTGCGTACAATACACGGCTGAAAGGCTGTTTTTTACTTTCTTTAATGGCATCAATCAGGTTTTGAGCACTTTTTTCAGCCATTCGTTCAAGAGGTATCAGATCCTCTTTTTCTAATTTATAGAGATCGGCATACGTTTTTATTAATCCCGCATCAACAAGCTGATCCACAACGGCTTCGCCAAGCCCCTCAATATCCATCGCATCTCGTGATGCAAAATGTATGATCCTTTCACGTACCTGGGGCGGACACTCAGGATTTATACATCGCCATTTTACCTCATCTCCAAGTTTTACCAGCTGTTCATTGCAAGCCGGACAATTATCGGGCATTTTGAATGGCTCATTACGATTTTCTCTGTCAGGATTTACAACCCGTACTACCTGTGGAATAATATCACCGGCTTTTTCAATTACTACAGTATCACCGGGACGTATATCCTTTCTTAAAATTTCATCTTCGTTATGCAAGGAGGCGCGTTTTACAGTAGTGCCCGCAAGCTGTACCGGTTTAAATTCGGCGACCGGAGTGATACTGCCAAGCCTTCCAACCTGCAGGGTGATCGATTCGACAAGAGTTGTTGCCTGTTCAGCTTCAAACTTATAAGCAATGGCCCATCGGGGAGCCTTAGAGGTGTTCCCCAAAACTTCTCTGTACTTCTCTTCATTTACTTTTATTACAACACCGTCAGTTTCGTAAGGAAGCTTACTGCGGAGTGCTCCCCACTCTTCAATCACATTCAGTACTTCATCAGCATTATCGCACACTTTGAAATATTCACATACAGGCAGTCCGAATTTTTCCATCTCCTGCACTTTTAACTCCTGCGTTCTGTTTTTATCCACAGTATCATATAAAAGATCAAAGACAAACATTCGGATCGGCCGGCGGGCTACTTCACGCGGATCCTGCATTTTAAGTGATCCTGCCGTTGAATTTCTGGGATTCGCAAATGGTTGCAACCCCTGCTCTTCGCGGTATTCGTTCAGCCGAACAAAAGCCTCTTTCTCCATATATGCTTCTCCGCGAACTTCAAGAACATCAGGCGCAGAGTTTAATGACATCGGGAGGTCGCGTATTGTTTTCAGATTTGTTGTGATGTCATCACCCCGTTCACCATCGCCCCGGGTTGCGCCCAAAACCAATTCCCCTTTTTCATAGCGGATTCGGATAGACGCGCCATCAAACTTTAATTCAACGGCATAACTGAATGGTTTTTCTCCAAGTTTGTCGCGTACCCGGCGGTCAAAATCTTTTAATTCCTCAGCATTATAGGTGTTATCAAGGCTGAGCAGCGGCACGGGATGTTCTACTGTTGGGAACTTATCGGTAGGAGAGCCGCCTACACGTTGTGTGGGGGAGTCTGGTGTTTGCAGGTCAAACTTCTTTTCAAGCTCTTCGAGTTCTGCCAGAGCCTCATCAAACTCCCTGTCACTTATAAAAGGCTGCGCATCTTCGTAATAAGCTTTATTTGCTTCATTCAGCAGGTTTCTGAGTTCCTGTACACGAATCTCAGCTTGTGATTTTTCCATCAAAATAAATTTTTGGAGCAGTTTTAGAATGGCGGCCTGTTTGTCAGAGAATCAGGTGGCTGTACATTCTCAGGCAAGTCGAGCTGGATGGGTGTAGCCCACTTTGGATCCTCTTCAAACATTGAGCGGGTCAGTTCAACTGCATTTTCTTCGTCGTTGAAATAGTTGGTTCGGAAATTCTCAATCTGATGACCATTCAGAAATAAAAGCATTCTGCTGTATTGTCCTCTTACCCTTACACTATCACGAAACTCAAAATTAAAAGCAATTCCCTGATCCATCCAGTAAGGGTCCATTCTTGGCTTTTCATCACTCCAAACTCTTACCGGCTCAAGCTTATCGAAAGCAGCATAAACGGTTAAGAATAAAATTTCGTCCAGTTCTTCTGCCTCCGTTACTGCAGGCGGTTCATCTGTAAGCTCGAGAGATAAATCAGTACCTGCCTCACCAGTTTGTGCTGGTTGTTCTGTCGGTTGTTCCGGTGTTATATCAACATCATCAGAAGAAAACAATCCAAATCTGTAAACACCATACGCCGAAGCAAAAAGAATCACCAAAATTAGAATAGTACCGATCAGCCACACAGGAGTCTGTTTATTTGACGGCTCAAACTGCTGACCAATAGCAGCCCAATTTACACTTCGGGTTTTTGGCTGAGATGTTTCGTCTTCTGCCTTATCAATATCATCAAATGTATCTTTTGGTTTTTCAGGTTCAGGCTTTTCCTCTTCCTCAGTTTGGATTGCCCCCTGCAGATCTGACACTATTTTTTCACCGGTTAATTCAGGAAAATTTTTCAGTAAAAGGTGATTATAATTGTTCAACTCCTGCTGATCGAGGGCTTTAACAACCACATCATCATCCAGCTTCATGGCGCGGCCATAACTTCGAACAAAACTACGGATGTACGTAGTGTTCTCATCTTTATTATTAAAAATAGTGCCATTTTCGATCGACTTAATTGTATCGACCGGAATGCGGGTTGATTGTTGAATATCGTCTATAGTAAAACCGAGGTGCTTTCTTATAGCTGCAAGATCTTTTCCAACTGAGGGCATAAAACTTTTCTTAATGGTTTATAGTGCAAGCATTTTAATCTAATTAATTATCTGCCTATCCAAAAGCAGTGTTTCAACTTTTAAACAGTAATTAAAGTTATTCGATTCTTTATTCAAACAAAACTGTAAGGAGTTCACATTTTTTGTGCCTTATAAATATGAGAAAGATTGTAAGCCAATTCATAAAAACGTTAAACGGTATAGCTTTTCCGCAAGTATGTTCCTGTTGCAGTAATCAGCTTTATTCAGATGACCGCTACATTTGTGATTTATGTCTGCTTGAACGGTTTGAACCCGCAGATACAAGCAAAGATGAGATATTACCCGAATTTGTTGATTTTTTATTTACGATGTGGATATTCGATAAGGGTGGATATTTGCAACAACTGATGCATAAACTGAAATATGAATTTCTTAAGGGAGTTGGTGTTGAGCTGGGAATACAGCTTGGCAGGTCTTTCAGGCAGTCAGGTATTTTTAAGAATAACTCAGTTGATGAAAAATGGATGATTATACCCGTTCCGCTTCATCATAAAAAGAGACGAAAGCGAGGTTATAATCAGGCACGTTCACTGGCTGAGGGATTTGCGAGAAATACAGGTTACACGATAGCAGAAGAGGGTTTAGTAATAAGAACACGGTATACAACAACTCAAACAGGGCTCAGCACTTCAGAAAGATCAAAAAACGTGAAACAAGCTTTCATGGTAACTGAACCGGAGAAGTTAAAAGGTATCAAAACCATTATTATTGATGATGTTTATACCACTGGAGCAACAACGTTTGAGCTGGCACGGATTATAACTGAAATAACCGAAGAGAAAACAGGTATTGTAACTGTGGCTAAAGCGTAATACCGTACAATCGCTGAATCACAACCTGTATTTTACACAGATTCAGGGTATCTTTACGTATGTTTGGAAATAAGTCGCATAAGATTAACATACTTGAATCACCGGTTTCTACAATTTCATCTGCTGGCCATTGGTTTTTTGCCACACGTAAAAGTATAGAAGAATATGTACCCGGAATTCTTGAAAAGTATACCTTCGAAAGCCTGATACGAAAAGCGATAGTTTGGGTAGATAGTGCCGATTCAATTAGTATGCTCTTATTTTTGATATTGGCATTTTTACTGCCTGCATGGCTTGCTGCCGGTTTAACATTGCTCTTTCATTACTTATGGTATTTCCAAAAAAGTGCATTTGTGAACATTTCGTTGACCCCTGTCCTGTCAATCATCAATAATGAGTTTATACAGGTTTTGGCAGCAGGAGTAGCGCTTAGCTTTTTAGGGATTAACGGTATGTATCTTGCACTGACGTTCGGAATTATATTCTTTTTCCTCTTTAAACTTGGACTGTTGAGAAGGTTTTGGGATAAGATTGACCAAAAGCGGGAGGGAAAGCAGCTTCCGTTAAACGACAGAGTTTTAAAAATGCTATTGATTCGATATTCAATTTATGAAGATATTGCTCCATCCGAAGTTCAAAAACTTGAAGAACATGTGCAGAAAGCCGTAATTGATTTCAACAGCAGGAAGAAAAAGAAAAAATGAAGCAAACAAGATTGCTGATTGCAAGGCACGGAGAGACCGAATACAACAGCAGGGGATTACTACAGGGACGTGGTATTGATGCTCCGTTAAATAAAAAGGGCGTCAGACAAGCAGAATTACTGGCCGGTTATCTTAGCGGTTATAAGGCTGACATAATTTTTACGAGCAGCATGGTGCGTTCAATCGAAACAGCAAAACCGTTCATCCGGAATAACGACATCTCTCACTATTCAGACAAAAGCCTGGATGAGATGGATTTCGGAAAATATGAGGGAGAAAAAATAGCTGACATCCAAAAGCAGATAGATAAAATTCAGAACAGGTGGGCCGGCGGTGATGTTGATTATAAAATAGATGGAGGAGAATCACCCAAAGAAGTATTTGAACGAGCATCAGGATTTATGCTTCCTGTGATCAAAAAAAATATCAACAAAACAATGATATTTATTCTGCATGGGAGGCTAATTCGTATTTTGCTATCTTCATGGCTGGAAAAGGGTTTAAGCCAGATGCACGAAATCGAACATGCTAACGGAGCTGTGAATTATTTGAAATTCAGAAACGACGATTTTGAGGCTGTATATCTGAATAAAACCAGCCATCTTGTTGAATGAATAGGAAGTGAATACGGTTCTGTATTATCAAAGAAAGTATAAGTTTGTATATAAATATATGAGTGAAAAAGTAAAAAGAATGTTTGCCGATATTGCCGATGATTATGACAAAATCAACGGCATCTTGTCATTTGGTGTGCATAACGCATGGCGCAAAAAAACTGTGATTGAAAGTGGTGCAAAACCGGGCGATAAAGTGCTTGATTGTGCAACCGGAACCGGTGATTTAGCCCTTGAGTTTAAAAAAACCGTGGGCCACGAAGGCCATGTTAAAGGCACCGACTTTTGCGAAGAGATGATTGAACATGCACCCGATAAAGCGGCAAAAAAGCAGCTTGTTGTGGACTTTGAAGTTGCTGACGCAATGGATCTGCCGTACGAGGATAACTCTTTTGATATTGCCAGCATCGCTTTCGGTATCAGAAATGTTGATGATCCACTGGTTTGCCTGAAAGAGATGTCGCGTGTAGTAAGGCCGGGGGGACGTGTTGTGGTTCTTGAGTTTGGTCAGCCAAAAGGTGTTATGAAGTATCCCTATCAATTTTACAGCCGCCATGTAATGCCCACGGTTGGTGGATGGATCAGCGGAAACCGTGAAGCGTATACTTATCTGCCCGAAACAAGTGCAAAATTCCCGGCCGGAGAAACCTTTCTCGGCCTGATGAAAGAAGCTGATACCTTTTCGGAAACAAAGGCAGAAAGTTTGACCGGGGGAATTGCTTTTGTGTATGTGGGTACCGTTAAGGATAATTAGTATATTTGCCTCTCACTAAACTACTGAACTGTATATAAATAGTTCGAAAACTAAATTTTTAGCACTAACTAATTCTTATGAAGATAGAAGAGATTAAAAATTATTTACCTCACAGATACCCTTTTTTATTGGTAGATCGTGTTCTTGAGGTGGGTGAAGACAGCATTGTAACTCTGAAAAATGTAACGGTTAATGAAGAGTTTTTTAACGGTCATTTTCCTGGAGCACCAATTATGCCGGGTGTTTTACAAATAGAAGCAATGGCACAAAGCGGCTGTATTATGGTGATGAAAAATCAGGTTGATAATCCTGAAGACACGCTTATCGTTTTTACCGGAATAAAAAATGCAAAATTCAGAAAGCAGGTAGTTCCCGGCGATCAGCTTAAGATGGAAGTAAAACTTGCCAGCCAGCGCCGAAATTTCCTCGTGATGGAAGGAAAGGCTACTGTTGATGGTGAAGTGGTTTGTGAACTTGAAGCATCTGCTGCAATTGTACCGAAGGAGAACTGATGAGCACCCAAAAACAACCCACCCGAAATGATAAAGTAACTACACAAACTGTCGTGGAAATGAAGCGGCAGGGCGAAAAAATAAGTATGCTTACAGCATACGACTTTACGATGGCCGGAATTATTGATCAGGCCGGAGTGGATGTAATATTGGTGGGAGATTCTGCCAGCAATGTGATGGCAGGCCACGAAACAACCGTGCCAATGACTCTCGAACATATGATTTACCATACATCTTGTGTGGTGCGGGCGGTTAACCGGGCACTTGTAATTGCCGATCTGCCTTTTATGAGTTACCAGGTTACTGCGAAAGAAGCTCTGATAAGTGCGGGCCGTATGATGAAAGAAGCGGGCGCACATGCAGTAAAACTGGAAGGAGGGAAACCGATAGTAAATACGATCAGAAAAATTGTGGATGCGGGAATTCCCGTGATGGGTCATCTTGGCTTAACTCCTCAGAGCATTTATAAATTCGGAACATATAAAGTGCGCGCAAAAGAAGAGCAGGAAGCAGAAACATTACTGAGGGATGCAAAACTTCTTGAGGAAGCGGGTGTGTTCTCAATTGTACTGGAAAAAATTCCGGCAGCTCTTGCGGCAAAAGTAACAGAATCAGTTTCTGTGCCAACTATTGGAATTGGTGCGGGTTCGCAGTGTGATGGACAGGTACTGGTATTGCACGATATGCTTGGGCTGAACAAAGATTTTTCTCCCCGGTTTCTGCGCCGCTATGCAGATTTAAATAAATCGATGACCGATGCCGTAAATAATTACATAAAAGATGTGAAAAGCGGTGATTTTCCGAATAAAGATGAAGAGTATTAATTGCGCAATCAGATAAAATAATCAAACAGTTTAAAAAAGCAGGATTTAATGAGTACGAATAGCAGGCCGTTAATTTTAGTATCGAATGATGACGGAATTTTCTCGAATGGAATTAAAGCATTAGTCGAAGTAGCGGCAGAATTTGGTGAAGTAGAGATCGTGGCACCTGACAGACAACAAAGTGCTGTTGGCCATGCAATTACCGTATCTACTCCGCTCCGCGCGCAATCATTTAAATTGGATAACCGTTTCAACGGTAAAGCGGTAAATGGCACACCGGCTGATTGTGTAAAACTTGCCCATAATCAATTACTAAGCCGAAAACCGGATTTGGTGGTAAGCGGAATTAACCATGGCAGTAATGCGGGTATAAATATTCTATACTCAGGCACGGTAAGTGCCGCAACCGAAGGAACTATATTGGGATACCCGTCAATTGCATTTTCATGCACGGAATTCAGTGAAGATGCCGATTTGACCGGATGCCAGGATGCTGCGCGAAAAGTAATTAGGTTTGTTCTGGAACACGGTTTAGAGAAAGGTGTAACGCTGAACCTGAATGCTCCGGCAGGCCCTTTAAAAGGAATCAAGTGGGCAAGGCAGGCAAAAAGCAGATACGTAGAAGAGTTTGAGGGACGGGTTGATCCGCATAACCGCGACTATTACTGGATGGCCGGCAAATTTGAACTGCTCGAAAAAGATGGCGGCAGTGACATTGATGCGTTAGAGAAAGGATACGCTTCACTTACACCCATACAATATGATCTGACGGATCACGAGCTTCTTAAAAAGTATTCGAAAACTGAATTTTAGGGTTATACTTCATTAAAACTTTGGGTTAAACGCCTAAAAGTTTAGCCGATTTTGCCTCTTTTAGCTAATGACGTGAAAAGTATAATATTTGGAAACTCTTATTTTTGGCTTACTGTGGATATAAATTCCGGTTTGATCTAAGTACACCCAGGAAGAAGTACCTTTAAAGTTTCCAGAGCTAAATTCTCGACTTCCAGTAATCAGGACTTCTTCTTTGATGAAGTATTGCAAAGATGGTTATCAGCTATTCTTCAATTACGAAATAGATGGAAAAAGGAAATCTACTGACAAGCGCACGCCGAACATTTTCATTTTGAACGGCTGGGTGATGAAGAGGATGATGATTTATATTTGCAATTTTGGCATCAATAGATAGAATAACCTCTTTGCCCAATCCGGTTTCTTGCTTTTCATACCAATGGTAAGCATCATCTAAATCTTCTTCTGTCTTTTCGGTAAGAATTAGTGATACAGGCACAGTAGTTTATAAATATTTTTGGCGGATTTTTTCCCAGCTTGATCCTGATTTTTTATCCTCTTCAAGAGTTTTAAGCCTTTCTTCAATAATTTTTTTGTGGTGCTCCGGTACTTCCACGTCCGTTGGATCTGATATAATTGAATCCCACAAAGCTTCAACTAAAATCAATTTTTCGCTTCTCTTGAGCTGAGAAAGCTCGTCGATTAATGCCTTATCCTTCGTCATACCGTTTATTAGTTCTTGTTATCTAAGTTGATTAAAAACGTAGAGGAAAGCAATTCATTGAGTCGAAATATTCTTTAGATCATGAGAGAAAACATAACGGCACCGCATTTAAAGGGATTAGACTTACACTAAGCAGCACACGTTCTCAAAATCCGTTTTTTCTAAGATTTTCCACCAGATCAAGCCAAAAATCATCAACAAGCTTTTTCCGCTCTTTTGAAACCTGCATATCAAGCTGCTCAAGGTGGCTGATTTGCAGCCTTTGAATATGCTTTCCCCACCGGGCACTCTTTACCGAAACAAAAGAATCATTAAGGCCTTCCTGGCTGTAAATATGCTGATTCTGAAACCTGTACACAGGATTTAGCGGCTGATCTGTCCCTTTCCCGACCGCTGCACTAAAAGAAAAATAGGTTACATCATCATGATCGGGTGTGTTAGGATTGAATTCTTTTTTCACGTACTCTCTTGTCAATTGCTCCAAAGCAGCAACGGAATTACTTTTGGATTGAGGGAATAAACTTTCAGCAAACCAGTCGAAAACTTCTCCCAGCTTTTCTTTCACGGTTCCGGGAGTAATTAAAATCAGTTCGGCCAGGCTTGTGCCCCGGTGCGGAGTTGCAACTGTTGTGAGTGTGGCAACCGAATCAGCAATTCCAAGGTTTGAAATAGCGTAACGCATATCCAGTCCGCCCATACTGTGGCCAACTACATTTACCTTTTCGTAGCCATATTCTTCTTTGAGCTGTGTAATCTTTTCAGCCCATTGTTCTGCCCGGGTTTCAATTTTTGCATATGGAACAATGTTAGGCGCAAAAGCGTGAATTCCATGGGTGCGCAAAGTCATGCATGGCTCGTGAATGGGAGATGGGCGTAAAATTCCTGCAAGGCCACCGTATCCGTGGCATAACAGCAGTGGATATTTCAGAGATATGATTTTTGGCTGCGGAAAATCCAGCAGTTCAAATCGCTTCAGAAATTTTTGTGTGTTTGAAAATTTCATAGTTGCCCGGGAATATGTGTGCCATCAAGGTTTAAAATATCCGGATCAGTTCTTATAAACACCGATCTGTGTACTGTGTTATTATATAATATATGAAGATCCAGATTTCGTTCAGGAAAATGTACATTCCCATAAATACTTGCCTGGTATGGATATAACTTCCGGTTTAAATGCATGTGGAACGAGGTTTTTGAAAAACCGGGCGGTACGTTAATCCGGTAATTTTTCCGGGTAAAAACCGAATCAAACTCTACGGATTGCACACGTACATTCGGGCCGAGATTAAAATCATAGGCGGCCTGCAGGATCAGAGAATCAAGCTGAGATTGAGAAGAGAGCTTTGTTTTAGGAGTGGGATCAATTGTGAAATGCAGAAAAATTGTAATGGCAAGTGATGCAATTAATATCCCTAAAATCCACTGTTTTTTTCTGTAATCACTTTCCATCTGCAAATTCGATATTATTTTTTCCGGGGCAAAACTAAAAATTCGTGAGTTTTAGAGAATGTCTTTGGTTATATAAAAAGTAAAAGTTAGGATGTCCAAAAGGCGTTTTCAGGTGTTTATCATTTTAAATATCGTCATGCCACGCACCGGCGTGGCATCTCCAGCATTTATCAAAACTTGGAGATCCCGTATCAAGTACGGGATGACGCCCTTTTTTGACAATCTCAATTTTTTAAACATATAAATCTGACTCGGATAAAAATATACAGAGCTTTTTCGCTTGTTGTAATATTTATTTTTGTAATAGAACTCTGCCGGGATTTATTATATTCGACCTCACAATTGCAAAATCAACAATATCCCTGATGCCGTATCGATTCGAAAAGGTGACATCAAAAGCACAGATAAATCTTTTTCACGAATTCCCATTCCGTATTTACGAAAATAACCCAAACTGGATTCCTCCATTCAGGTTTGAGATCGAAAAGATTTTTGATCCGGAAGCGAATCCGCTGTTTCAAAAAGGGGAGTGTGAACGGTTTTTGATGTTTGATGGTGATGAACTCGTGGCCCGTTTTGCTTTGATGAACCATTCCGAAAGAGATTTTGTGTTCGATATTCCAATGGGGGGGCTTGGATTTCCGGAAATGATTAACAGCCGGCAGGTGGCAAATTCCATGATTGAATTTGCCGGAAACTGGCACAAAAAAAGAGGTTACAAGGCTTTTCGCGGACCTGTAAATTTTGGCGAGAATATAAACTACTGGGGACTGTTGGTTGAAAATTTTGATGAACCGCCAATCTACGGAATGCATTATCACGCAGAGTACTATAAAGATCTGTTTGAATACACAGGTGCGGTAAAACTGGACGATCACTGGAGTTACAAACGGGAGTTTGATATACCGCTCCCCGAACGGCTTGTCCGGATTACCGATCGTATAGAGAGCCGCTCCGACGTATTATTCAGACCGATTGATATGAATAACCTTGAACGTGATGCTGAATATATCAGGCAGATTTACAATGAAGCCTGGCGTAATCAGGATATTGAAGAAAGAGAATATGAGTTTACAGAGCTGAGCAGAGTAAATGTTCAGCAAATGGTAAAACAGCTGAAACCGGTGATGATACCAGAAAGTGTGTTGATAGCATTTGTGGGCGATGAGCCGGCTTCATTTATAGTTTGTGTTCCTGATTTGAATGAAATGTCATCAGAAACTAACGGCAGATTGAAGTGGTGGCATTTGCCTAAGATTTATCGGTTTAAGAAGCGGGCAAAGCATCTCAGAACTACAGTATATGGGACACTCCCGAAATACAGAAAACTGGGATTAGAAGCACTTACTTTTGTGCGCGGAATTCAGATGACAAAAGCAGCTGCGCCAACACTCGACTATCTTGAAGGTACATGGGTGAGCGAAAAAAACTGGCTGATGCAGCGCAGCCTTGAAGCGTTAGGCTGCTACCATCATAAAACACACCGCACTTATCGGTGGGAGATATAACATCTGCGAGAAAAAGTTCACTGATCTCGCTCAGATAACAGAAGTTGCTGCTGCTATATAAATCTAAAGCTCACTTAACAGTTTCTCAGCTTCTTCAATGTGTTCAGGATCATCATACATTGTTGGTTCCATCTCGAGCACCTTTTCAAGCCATGGAACTGCTTTTTCATCTTCACCAACTCGTATATAGTGGCGGGCCAGGTCAAGCTTAATCAGAATACTTTCAGGGTCGAGCTCCTCTGCGTTTTTAAGATATTCTTCCGCTTTTTCGTTAGACCCCTCAGGCAAGCCACGAGATATAAATCTTGCTGCAAAACGTTCTCCTCTCGAGAGATTTGCAACTTCTGATTGCCACACTCCATAAAGATGCCAGGAGGGTGCATAATCCGGCATAATATCTATCGATTTTTTTACCGCGTCTTCAATTTCATGTGATAACCTGATCCGTTCCTGAGTTCCAACTACGTCGGCAAGCCTGCCTTTTGCCACGCTTAAAACATAATAGGGGTGACCACTGTCAGGGTGAGCCTCAATCGCTTTTTCAGCAAAATCACGGGCTGTTTCAAAATACTCTTTCTGGCGATCTTCATCATCAAAACGAAAACCAATGCTTGCATGCAGCAAACTTGCATTCCAGAGGGCATCATAATTTTCCGAATCGAGATCCAATGCCTCAAGGTATAATTCCAGTGCTTCCTCTTCCTTTGCATCATCTTTCAGTTCATTCGCTTTTTTTACAATTTCAGCGGCATCATTCAATGCTTCTGAGTTCGCAGCTAACGTGAATGAGAAGATCAAAAGAGGGAGTAATAAAAATTTTTTTAATCCTGGCATATTATTTGATTTATTTTATACAGCATTTAACGTGATATTATGGTTAATCTATATATCAGAACAAAGTTATTCCGGCGATAATTTATTGCGATTACATGTTTTAAACTAAGAAAATTCAATTATATGGCTACATATTTCCAGGTATCAGTTCACCAATATAAACCCAAAGAGCGGGCAATTCTGAATGCAATACTTGCGATTGGCACAGGAGTATTAACATTAATTTATCCAAGTTTTGTATACCTGATTGCAGGAGGATACCTTGTGGCACTCGGGCTTCTATTCCTCTATTTTCGTGTTCCCGGAATAATTGCCGCGCTCCCGATTATTACGGGAGCTGTCATCTTTATTTTTCCGGATATCATACCGATTGCGTTTGCCGCTTTCCTGGGATTGTTCGGGCTGATTTTACTTCTTGCCTTTCAATTTTCAATATTGGGTTTCTTAACGCTGATAATAGCAGTACTCATTGTGATGAACCCTGACTCTGTAGCATACCTGATTGCAGCTTTTCTGCTACTCTATGGTGTTTCTAGTTTGATTCGAACATTCCGGAACCGGGGTGGCGGCAGGGGAGGCAGTGACAGGGAGATTGAAGAGGCTGTGGTGATTGAGGATTAGAAAATGAAGCCTCAAAATTTTGCCTTAAATATTATAAGTTTTGAAATCCAATTCTAAGCCTTCACTACTTGACCCACCCCCGTCCCCTCCCTGTGACACCAAAAAGCGGTGTAACATGGAGGGGAGCTCTTAATTGAGTTTCTTATCTTGATGAATATAATCATGTTAAAAAATTGATAAGGCATTCTTCCTAAAGTTTTCGGAAAGGGGGACTTTACTTAAATTCGAATAAACGTCTGCGAGCATTTACAAACTTCCGAGAAGTTCCGTGTTTTCCGCGGCTTAAAAATTCTATAATTAAAGCTTGAAATAAGGAATTGATTACTTGAGCTCCTCAAGCAGTTCTTTGGCTTCTTTCCTTTTGGCGTCGTCATCCATCATTTTTGGCTCCAGGGATGCGGCTTCCTCAAGTATCTCTCTTGCTTTCTCTTTTTCTCCAATTTCGATGTAGTGTTTCCCAAGATCTACCCGGAAGAGTATACTTTCCGGCATCATCTCAATAGATTTCTTCAGGTATTTTTCTGCTTTGTCTTCATCAGCGCCGTCAGGCAATCCTCTGGATATAAGCCTTGCAGCACTTCTTTCAGTTCTGCCGGCAGTGGCTATATCGGAGTGCCAAACTCCATAAAGATGCCAAACCGGGGCATAATCGGGAATCAATTCGGCTGCTTTTTCAATTTTCTCTTTGATAACATGCGATGCCCTGATCATATCACGGGTACCCTCAAGTTCTGAATGCCTGCCCTTAGCTATCGCATACACATAATATGAATGCCCCTTGTCCGGATGCAACTCTAAGGTATTTTCAGCAATTTTAAGTGCCTCTTTATAACCTTCGAGCTGTTTATTTTTGTCATTTACCCGGTAATATTTTCTTGTTGTGAGCAGGCTTTTGTTCCACAGGGCCGTGTAATTTTCCGGATCTATTTCCAAAACCTCTTTGAAAAGCTCTAGAGCTTTTTCTTCATCTTTATCATCAATTTTCTGCTTGGCTCTTTCAATAAGCTCATCTGTGTCGGATGCAATAACAATTCCCGGTGTGATGATGATTATCAGAACTGCAAGAGGTGCTGCAAGTGATATTAGTTTTTTTAGATACACGTTGTTTGATTAATTGATTGATATTGTGAGATACTTTCTTTTCAAGGGTTACTCTAACGTGATTTGTTGATTATGTGTTCGGCTCATAATTCCAGGAACTGATTATCTAAATTTCTGGAACTTCCATATTCTTAATGTTCTTGTTACAACCGAAAGATCATGAACCAAAAACGTGGCTACAACTCATGGATCTATTGCCGGAAGTATTCTGCCTTGTTTTTCTGGTTCAACCAAAATCTCAACCTTTAAGGATGAGGTTTTATGTAAAACTCAAATAAAGAGATCTTCCGTTTTTTTTAATATCCGATAATCTTCAGTCGAAAGCACTATAAAAAAAATATTTTCATGCCTGATGAACTTTTTGAAGTCGTTTTTCGGATGTCTTGCCAGTGATTTCTCAAATTTGTTTTCCGCTTCCTGCAATTGCTGCTTTTAAGATTTTATGACCTTATCACCTTCATATTCATTCAGAACCTTCAAAACATAGATCTATTTAACAGATTGGTTAAGTGAAAATTGTACGCTGTAAAGTTAGGGATTGTCGATACATAAGAGATCATCATATCACGAATAGGAGGTTGTGAGTTAATAATCAGCTAAAATTTCAAAACAAGCTTAATCTGTATAAGTAAAATCCTCCAGAACTTTTTGCACTATGATCCCTGTAGGAAAGACTCTTATAGGGTTCGCGAAATGCTAAATTCAAACCTTAAATACTCAGGTTGAATAAAGTCGAAAAGTTCTTTCAGACAGCCTCGAAAAGTAACAAACCACCTCTTTCTTTAGGGTTTATGTGAAAGGCGTGCAGAGACTTTAAGGCTTATGGCTATCTGCTCGTTGAGTAGCAGATGTGACCTGTAGTCGCTTTTTTATTCTCCTTGTAATATTTCTCACTACATACACATCGGATTTCTATCCATACCAGTAATATCGAATTATTCTTTGTTTATAGTAGGTGGAGGGCATTACCTGCAGTTCTGTCGTGCTATACGATTTTTTTTGTCAACATTAATCTAAAATGATCAAAACAAATGAACCGTATTTACAGAATTTTTACGCTTACTGTATTTTTACTATTCATCTCATCCTGGCCCGTTTTGGCTCAATTTGCCGGCGGTACAGGTACTGAAGAAGATCCCTGGCAGATATCGAATGCCGATCAGTTAGTCAACATTCAAAGCCATCTGGATGGGCATTTCATCCAGACCGGTGATATTGATCTGACGGTTGGATCTACTGAACAAACTTGGATCCCGATCGGGGATTCCGATAGCCCGTTCTCAGGAAGCTTTGATGGTGGCGGGTATATTATTGAGAACATGAAGGTTTATGATCCGGAAGTAAATTACCAGGGGCTTTTCGGGTATCTGCAAGGAGCGGTAATCCAAAATGTGATACTTACGGATATTGAAGTGGATGGCAATCAATATGTCGGCGGCCTGGCCGGTTATGCTGATGAAAGTATCATTGATCATGTTTCCGTTTCAGGCGAGATTACAGCCTTTGACAATGATGCGGGCGGTTTGGCCGGTTATGCATTAGAAAGCCTGATCCATTATACATCTTCGGACGTACATGTGCAGGGAAATAATCAGACAGGCGGCCTTATCGGCAATGCCAGACACACTGAAATCAGACATTCCTGGTCGTCCGGGCACGTAGAAGGCGATCGAAACGTTGGAGGGCTGGCAGGCAGCTCGTGGAGTTTATTACTGACGGATAGTTACAGCCACGCTACAGTCAGCGGTGACAGCAGAGTAGGAGGCCTGGTGGGCTTGCTTTCAGGAAGAGTGTATCGCTGCTTTAGTACCGGCGATGTGGATGGGTCGGATCATCTGGTTGGCGGGCTAATTGGAAATACAGGCACAACAGCTTCATTTGCGTATAACAGTTTTTGGGATGTTGAAACATCCGGACAGGCTGAAAGTGCCGGGGGAAGTTTGGTCAAAGGACTGACTACCAGCGAGATGAAGGATAGAGAGACCTTTGCGATGTTTAATTTTCATTCCCTCTGGCAAATGGACAATGATAACGGCTACCCGACACTTCAGGATTTGAGTGTTCATTCTGAACCTGAGGCTGTGGATCTTGCATCTCTGCAAGGAACCGGAACTGTTGAAGATCCCTATCTAATTTCGCAGCCAGGGGAGCTGAAAGCGATGCATCAAGACCCCAATGCCGTTTACAAACTTGCAAATCATATCGATTTGAAAAGTTCAGTAGCTTGGAACTACGGAGCCGGATGGCATGCGGTGGGTACTTCAGATGATGATGCTGAATTTACGGGTTTATTTGATGGCGACGGGTTTACAATTGCGGGTCTGACAATCAACAATCCGGAAAGCGAATATCAGGGGCTGTTCGGATATGCTGAAAATGCGGTGTTAAAAAATGTTACGCTCACTGATGTCAATATCCACGGTGATCAATACAGCGGTGGCCTTGTCGGATACCTGGACGAAGGGGTGCTGGAAACAGTAACGGTAAACGGACAGATCGTTTCCAGCTACACTGAAATCGGTGGAATTGTCGGTTTCCTGGACAAAAGTAAGGTCCACCATGTTTCGGCGGATATTATCGTTTTCGGCCATACAAACATTGGCGGGCTTATCGGCAATGCAAGGAATTCCGAAATAAGACACTCCTGGTCAATGGGAAATATAAAAGGCAGCGCCATACAAACGGCACGCAGTGCCGGTGGACTTGTTGGCAATACGTGGGGTCTGATGATGACAGACAGTTACAGCCATGCCTCCGTTAGCGCTGATGACAGGGTCGGAGGCTTGGTAGGCTCGCTTTCTGGAAGAGTTTATCGCTGCTACAGCACCGGTGCGGTAAGTGGTGACGTCCGTGTCGGAGGGCTGATTGGCAGCACCGGTACAACTGCTTCCGCAGGATATCATAGTTTCTGGAATACGGAAACGTCAGGACAGTCTGAAAGTGCCGGAGGAACTCTGATTAAAGGACTGACTACCAGCGAGATGCAGGATAAGGATACCTTTGCTATGTTTAATTTTTATTCACTTTGGCAAATGGATGCTGAAAACGGGTACCCGGAGTTTCAGGATTTTGGAGAATATGACGTGCCGGAACCGGTAGAGGTTACGGACCTTGCCGGCTCGGGTACAGTAGAAAGTCCCTACATTATCACCAGTGCCGATGAACTTAATGCCATGCGCCAGAGTTTAAGCTCCCATTACCGGCTTGGGAACGATATCGTTGTGAAAGGCTCGGTGATCTGGAATCATGGAAGCGGTTGGCAAACGGTTGGTACCTCCGACGATGATCTCGCTTTTACAGGTTCGCTGGACGGTGACGGGTATACCATCAGTGGTCTGACAATCAACAATCCGGAGAGCGAATATCAGGGCCTTTTTGGATATGCCGAAAATGCATTGCTTGAGAATATAACCCTTGACAGGGTGCATGTGCATGGAGAACGCTACAGCGGCGGGCTGGTTGGATATATAGATGATGGAGTTTTGGAGAATGTTTCTGTCAGCGGCCAGATAACATCCGGTAACAATGACATTGGCGGAGTGGCCGGTTATGTTGACGATAGCATGGTTCACTATCTTTCGGCAGATGTTGCCGTATTTGGTTACCAGAACATCGGCGGTGTCATCGGCAATGCAAGAGACTCTGATGTGAGATATACCTGGTCGAAAGGCCATATCGAGGCTACCGGTATCTCCACGGCCAGAAGTGTGGGCGGACTTATCGGCAGTTCCTGGGGGTTGATGTTGACAGACAGCTACAGCCATGCTTCCGTAAGCGCTGATGACAGAGTCGGCGGACTGGTTGGAGCGCTTTCCGGAGAAGTGTATCGTAGCTTTAGCACCGGCCTGGTTATCGGATCAGATGATCGGGTAGGCGGATTGATTGGCAGTACCGGAACGACAGCGTCAGCGGGCTATAACAGTTATTGGAACAAAGAAACTTCTGTACAGGAAGAATCTGCCGGCGGTGATGGCGTAATGGGGTTAACTACTGAACAAATGACTTATCCTTACGGTGAGGAAGCTTATGCTGAATGGGATTTCGAAGATGTTTGGAGTGTTGACATCGATTTTTCAATAAATAACGGATACCCTTACTTAGAACAAAATATTCATACAAATACAGACAGGGATGAGGAATTGACAACCGGACTTCCCAAAGAAGTATCGCTTTCACAAAACTATCCAAATCCGTTTAATCCGGTAACCACAATTAGATTTCAATTGCCTGCGGACAGCGATGTACGGCTCGAAGTATTTGATTTACTCGGGCGCAGGGTGTCTGTGTTAGTTAACGAGAGGATGACAGCAGGTACTCACGAGGTCAGTTTTAATGCTTCTGCACTAGCAAGCGGTGTCTACATCAGTCGCCTGCAGGTTGCTCAGCGCTCGGGAGCCGGCCATGCATACGATGTGCGTACCCGTGCAATGATGTTGATCAAATAGAACGCCGGAACGGGAAATTAGGCATGCCCTCTTTTGGGCATGCCTCTCTGCTCATATTGGTTTGGGGATAATTAAACCTCTAAACCGTTTTAGAATAAGCATTTTGATGCTGTTTGCTGTTGATATGCCCATCAAACACCATTGCAACGTTTCGCAGGAACAATCGTCCGCGTTCAGTAATTACAAGCCTGTCATCTAAGTTCAACAATAATCCGTCTGCTTCAAGCAATTTCAGTTCATCGAGTTCACTTTCAAATCTCTCATTAAAATTGATACCTGATTCTTTCTCAAAATCACTGAATTTGATTTCAGCCCGGCACATTATCTGCATGATGATTTTCCGGCGCAATTTATCTTCGTCATTTAACCGGTAAGCTTTTTTGACCGGCAGTTCGTCCCGGTCAAGCTTTTCGTAGTATTTGCCAAGGTCTTTCTCATTTTGAATATAAACATCACTGTTTTGAGAAATTCCCGACATTCCCAGCGCAAGCATCTCCAGCTCGGCATGCGTACTGTATCCCTGGAAATTACGCTGAAGTGTATCATTCGCCAGTGCTTTGCTCAGTTCATCATCAGTGCGTGCAAAATGATCCATCCCGATATACCTGAATCCATAATCAGGCAGTTTTTCGATAGCATAAACCAGCATTCCGAGTTTTTCTTCAGTGGATGGAAATTCATCTTCATTAAGCAGTTTTTGTGCAGGCATCATGGATGGAAGATGCGCATAGCTGTAGATCGCAAGCCGGTCAGGGTTCAGAGTCATCACATCGCTAACGGTTTTCCTGAACCTTTCAAGAGTCTGAAGTGGCAGGCCATAAATTAAATCAAAGTTGATTTGATTGATTCCATGTTTTCTGAGCAGGCGTGCAATTTCTGCTGTTTGCTCAAACGGCTGGATACGATGGATGGCTTCCTGCACTTCCGGGTTGGTATCCTGCACGCCGAGAGATGCACGGTTCACACCAATCTCTTTTAGTGCTTTGATATGATCTTCACTACATCTGCGCGGATCGATCTCCACGCTGAACTCAACATCAGAGTGAACTGTAAAATACTTACAAATAATGCTGCCCAGCCTTTTAAGCTGTTTGGGGTTTAAAAATGTTGGTGTTCCTCCTCCAAAGTGGATCTGCTTCAGTGGTGCATCCGGATGAACCGTTTCGGCAGTCAGGCGGCTTTCGATATCCAGATAATCGAGGTAATGATCGCCGCGATCCTGATCTCGTGTGATAATTTTTGTGCAGCCGCAATACCAGCAGAGCGAAAAACAGAACGGAATATGAATGTAGAGAGATAAGGGATCGGTTTTTCTCTTTCGTTTTGCATAGTCTCTCTGCAGTTCATCCGGGTCAAAATTTTCCGCAAACTGAACTGCAGTGGGGTAAGAGGTATAGCGGGGACCGCTTACATTGTACTTTTTAACGAGTTCTAAAAGCTGAGAATCAGTTGAAACCATACTGCACGAACAATTATCCATTCAAAAGTTTTTCGAAGCCGCCCTCATTGGTCAAACGCAAATCCTCACTTTTTCCTCTTTCGACCAGATATTCGAGGGAAGAGGATTCAAGCATTTGTTTTATCGAATCCCGGGTTGTTGCCCATTTATCATGCAGCGGACAGGGATTTTGATGTCCGCACCCTGGCAGACCGAGAGCACATTCTGTGAGCAAGTCCGGGCCATCAATAGCCAATACCACATCCATAAGTGTGATTTCACTTGCAGGTTTTTTCAGGCGAACTCCGCCATTAGGACCTTTGTAAGAATCAAGCAATCCCTGAGCGGTTAATTGCTGCAGAATCTTGGTGAGAAAATGATGTGAAATCTCAATGGTTTCACTCATTTTTTTAATGGGTATATATTCCGAATTATTCTTTGTTGCCAGATAGATGGATGCGCGCAGACCATAAACGCAGGATTTTGATAACAGCATTTTAGTTTTTTGGTTTTTGGTTTTAGAGAGTCTTTTGTCCTAAAATAGATATATTTAGTGAAGGTTTCATAAAGATTCTTTTTATCACTCTTTTATGCTTTTGAAATAAATTAATGTTAACGGTATTACAGGCAGTAAAGCAATAATCATAATCCAGAAGTAAAGGCCAGGAGGAGTGAGGCTCGGAGGCCAGTAACCGCTTATCATCAATAGTGAAATCAACACAAGAATCACTGATATGATAAAAATGACTTTTAGATTGAAATATTTTAAAGGATAGAAGAGGTCTGTCAATAATATTGAAATTACTCCAAGCAGAAGCAGATGCAGATAAAGCACTCGTAAACCATGTTCGCCCGGCCAGATATCGATTGGGAGCAGCGCTAACGCCTGCATCAATACTTTCAGGCAGAGAAGTATGAGGATTGTTTGCCAGATAAAACCTTTGAACAAGCCATTTTTAAAAAAGAGCCAAACATTTAATGCTGTTGACAGAATGATCAAAAGCATTCCTGCCATTGCTGAAATGAGCATCGGCGTAGTAACCAGGCTTTCGGTAAGGCTGTAAGGGAAAATCAGCATCGACCCGACAAGTATTGGAATCCAAAGCCACTCTTTTTTTACAGGAAGAGAATTCGGATCTGTTTCTACCTTTGTCCAGATCAAACCTAAAACTGCAAGTACTGCCCATCCCTCAGTAAAAACAGCCAGGAAAAAGTGAGTCATGGCAGATGAGATAAGCGGGCTGTCGATCGGCGTGAACTGGAATATTGAAACGCCCCATGCACCCAGTGAGGAAACCATCAGTGCAAGCAGTGCACCTTCATAAAATGTAAGTGGTATAGAACTGTCATCTTCATTTCGGTATTTCATCCAAAGCCACCCAAACCAGTACCAGGTGATCATCACAAAGCCTGATATGATCGCTGCCAGCGGAAGGGATGCCGAACCGATTGAAACAGAATGGTAGCCATACAGCAGGAAAAACGGGAATGAGAGAAATCCGAGAAAAAGCATCACATACAGACAGTTACTGAATGAGCGGATGGCATGCACATTTTCATTTTGGATCAGACGGTCTATCATCAGCACCATTAATGGCGGACTGACCCAGTTAAAAAACATCAGATGTGAATGGGCATGGCGGATATTGGCAAAATTGAGCCAATCGGGCAGCGGGTAAAGCATCCCGTACCGATACAAAAATCCCGTCATCGCAGCGATGATGAAGCTGAGCAGGGAGAGTTTCCAGATTCGGTTTAAGGATTTTGGTAGTGACATAAAAACGGAGTGTTTTTTCTCGCAGATTTTCGCAGAGTCATGCGCAGATTTACGCAGAAGTATCTGCGAAACTCAGCGCATCATCCCCGTAACTCTGCGAGATCTCTTTTATAGTGTGATGAATAGCTCCAACTACGATTCCAAACAAAACCATCGCGACAGCCTGGTGGAGTACACCAAGCCAAATTGGTACGTGCCAAATTAGTGTAAATACACCAATCAAATATTGAATCAAAACAACAGTAAACACCGCTAATATCCACATTTTGGTGGTAAATGATGTGTTGATCTGATACGACCGTATCCACATGATGATTGCCATTATACCAAGAACAGTTGCCAGTACCCGGTGTATCCACTGCACGGTAACCATATTTTCAAAGAAGTTAATCACAAACGGTTCCATGAGCCAAAGCTCGGGTGGTATCCAGTACTGGTGCATTTTCGGAAACGTGTTGTAAATATGGCCAGCATGATGGCCGGCTACAAAAGCGCCCCAAATTACCTGCAGCGAAAGTATTGCCATAAAAGCCAACAGCCAGATTTTAAGCTCTTTGGCTCCATTGCCTGTAAATTTCCGCATTGATCTCATATCGAGGGCGAACCAAACACAACAACCAAAAATCAGGAACGCGAGTGACAGGTGTGCTGCAAGCCGGTAAGGACTCACATGCGGCACATCTATCAAACCGCTTTGTACCATATACCAACCCATTAAAGCCTGAGCCACACCCAGCGAGAGCAGTATCCCTGCACGCCTTAGCTGTACAGCATCAAACTTCTTCTTTACCAGGAAGTATCCAAACGGAATGATAAATACCAGGCCAATCAGCCGGCCTATCATCCTGTGAAGGTATTCCCAGAAAAAGATGAACTGGAATTCGGCCATACTCATACCACGGTTCACCTGCTGGTACTCGGGGAACTGTTTGTATTGTTCAAATGCATCTTCCCATTGGGCTTCGGTAATAGGAGGGATGGCACCCATGATCGGTTTCCAGTCGGTCATCGATAATCCTGAACCGGTAAGCCGTGTGATTCCCCCGATGATCAAAATCAGGAAAACAAGAGTTGCCCCGCTCCAGTACCAGATTTGAAATTGTTTTTTTGTTTTGGGCGTCAAAGTTAGTTGATGATGTTTTTGGTTTATGGGGTAAAAAAGTCCCCTTCGAAGGGGGCAGGCATCAGCGCAGCTGGTGCCGGGGGATGACCGTAAGGGCTCGATCCTGAAAATGATTAAGAAATTATATCAAGGCACCGCGGATCATCCCCCAACCCAAATGCTGAACGCATTTGAGTATCCCCCTTTGAAGGGGGACTTTTTTTCACCCCTTCCTTGTCACGCCGTTTATTGGCGTGATAGGGGCTGGGTCAAAAATCCTTCTTATAAAAAACCCGCATTCCCAGCCAGGCGGGGATTGCAAGCCAGAGGGCCAGCTTTCCGCTTGCTGTTAATATACCGGCTCCCGATCCAAAAAACCTGCGAAAAACAGCACCAGTATAACCCATTAGGGCAGAGATATCAAACTCCAGCATCACCATAATTCGCGCCAGGTCGATCGGGTTCAGCATGGTGGCGGCTATCACAAACCGTTCAAGCGGGAAGTCGCCAAACATAAATACGGCCATCAGGATCAGCCCATCGTACAAGATTGCCATAAACAACCAGATCACAATGGTAAAGCCAAAACCTTTAATACGATCATCATAAAATGCCAGCCCGAGTACAAAGCCGAGTGCCACAAATATAAATGTTAGCACTCCTCCAAGTGCAAGTACCATTATAGATGCGCCCGCATCCTGCATCAGAATACCGTGCCAGCCGAGTGGGAGAGAAGCTCCCAGGATAAATGCAGCCATCAGCGGAGTGGAGATACCCAGGAAAAGCCCCCAGTAAAGGGTTTTCCGGTTTACCGGCTGTACGAGCAGTAACTCTACAAACTCGCGTGATTGATAGATATAGAGAATTCCATAGATCATCCCAACCAGCGGAATAAAGAGCAGCATCACATTCGAGATGCTGAGCAGTACTTCCGGCCCGCCGCCTCCAAAACGGAGCAGGGTATCAGTAAGCAGAAGGAATATCAGCCCATAGCCGATTACCCACTTGCCGCGGATTAAGGTTTTCCATTCATTTTTAACAATATGTGATAGTAGTTTCATGGGACTCACCCCCTTTGAGGCTATCTAAAAAGGTATTATTCATCGTATTTCGCTTAAATAATTTAGATTTATTTTTCTGACTCACCCTATCATCCCTCTCTAAAAAATAGAGAGGGATTAAATGTCTAAATTATTTAAGCTGGTTCATAAATTGATTTACTTTTTGGACAGCCTCTCGGTAAAAATTTATTTGTTTGATTTTTGTTTAATAATTAATTGCGAAGTCCTTCCCTCCTTGCCACGTTGCTTTTGCGTGGTAGGGAGGGCTCCGAGCGAAGCGATTCCCTCGAAGTGAAAACAGAAGGGTGGGTCATCACACTTCCATCATCTTCGCAATGGCACCTTCGAGCCGTTCTTCTTTGTTTTCTGTTAACAGGTTACTCATCGATCCGTAATACCTGATTTCCCCATCCAGGATAAAGATCACATGATCAACCAGCTGCTCCAGTTCGCTCATAATGTGCGAAGTGATGATCACGGTTTTGCCACGGTCTTTTTCTTCCTGTACCCGTTTTTTAAACTTGTGGCTGGCACGCGGGTCAAGACCGGCAGTTGGTTCATCGAAAAACAATAGTTTGGGATCAAACATCATCGCCAGTGTGGCGCCAACTTTTTGCCGGTTACCGCCGGAAAGGGTTCTGAGCTGTTTATCTAGCTCAGGACGTAGGTTAAACTGATCGATTAGTTCTTCGCGATAAATATCATCCTGTTCGCGTAGTCCGGTAATAAAATCAAGTACTTCCTGCACCTTCATATTTTCCGGGTAGCGTGCCACCTGCGGCATATAGCCGATATCATTCCGGTATAACCAGTTGCCGTTCAGCGTTACACCATTCACTTCAATCGAGCCGGAATCGGGTTTTACAAGCCCCAAAATTGTTTTGATGAGGGTGGTTTTTCCGGCACCGTTTGGGCCTACAATCCCGGTGGCCTGTCCTTGTGGAATTTCCAGGCTCATTCCCTTTAATACATCAAGGCTGCCAAATGATTTTTTAAGTTCTTTAATTTTAATCATCGGATTCTCTCCATTTTAGGATTTTCATCGATTAATGTTTGCGGGGTAAGCACCGGTATTACACGCTCTGCCATATCCAGAAGGGTAATGATCATACTGCGGAGCAAAATCAGTGATTCGGGCTGACGGTCAATAATCACCGAAAAGAGCCGGACCGGACGATATGGCACATCGCCGTAACCGTCGCGATCCAGGTCGTAGCCATCATAATGGCTCCAATAATTGCGGTCAAATTCATTATTATTGCGTGGGCTGTTGGTTCGTACATCAAAACTGTTTTCTACAAAATTGTTTTCGGTGAACCGGTTTGCACGGCTGCTTGATTTAATATTCACCGCCCAGCCATTCAACAGAAAATCGTTGCGGTGTATATCGATATTAGAACTGGATTCGGAGTAGATCGCCACCGTATTCCGGTAAAAACGGTTGCCTTCGATCCGGCTTTGGCGCATATCTTTCAGAAGCATGCCATAAGAAGAGGTGCCCCAGTTATGTTCAAATATATTATTGATCATATCTACCTCGTCGGAGTACATTACAGCTACACCGGCACCGTTTCTTGCAAAGCGGTTGTTTTCGTAATACCCGCCGTTCGAGAACATATAGTGCAGGCCATAGCGATTGTTGTCGTGACTGTTATTTCCGGTAATTCTGGCTTTTTCAGCAAATTCGAGGTAGATACCGTCGCGCATACCGGTTACGGTATTATCTTCGATTCGCGGGTTTTTTACATTCCAGAGGTGGATACCGTTGCCGGATGAAGCTTCGCGGCGGTCGTGTGCACTGATATGATTATTTCTCACAATTCCCCCGTTAGTTTCTGCCAGGTAGATTCCGAAAAATACATTTTCGAGTGTATTGTTTTCGATCACAAAGCCGGTCGACTTTTCGACAAGTATAGCGGTAAAATCGTTAATATAACTTCGGCCGGTATTCTTCAGGGTGAACCCGGAGATGGTAACATCATCCGCCCGAATCACCATGATGGTACCGGTCTGCTCACCATCGATGATAACATCTCCATCAGTCTTCAGAGTTAGCGGTTTGGTAATCTCGATGTTGTTTTCTCGATATGTGCCGTCTTTTACGATGATCTCATCACCCGGTTCAGCTATCTCAATGGCTTTCTGAATGGAGGTAATGTCTCCATCTGTACTGACAGTAATCTGCCGTGCCTCTAACACAAAAGGAGTTAGAGGTATGAAAACCATCAGGAGTAAGAATATGTTGATTCGTTTCATCATGATTGAGACTAGTGGCTGTGATTCATGTGCATGCTGCCATTTCCATTAGTAAGCCATGCATCGCGTACAACTTCTTTTACTTTTTCGTAACTGATAATTTCTCCGCCATAGCCGGCTTGCATTTCACGTGCAGCCGACTTATTGGAATAGGCGGATAGCCCAAGGCCCATCGGGCTGCGCAGTGATTCACTTTTTAGGTAAACTGCTTCGGTTGATTGCAGCCAGTTTTCACTGTTATGGAAATCCGGCACCCACAGAGAATGAATCTGATCGGGGTCGTCTGCTGTGAGGTCAAATGCAGCCATACATTCTACTGAATCAAACTTGAATGAACG
>SLAU01000109.1 GCA_007126675.1 Balneolaceae bacterium | reverse complement strand
ACTTTGAATGGAGCTTATTTCAACTTCGGGATGATTCAGCAAAATCCGGATCAGTTCACCTGCCGTGTACCCGGCTCCTCCAATGATAGCTGCTTTAATCTTCATTCTGTACCTCTTTTTGTATCAAAGTTGAATTTGCAAGGATCTTCGTGAACCCTTTCACATCCTCACCGCTCCAGGCGTTATTCATCTCACCATATTGTCCGAATTCGGATTGCATCAGGTCATAGTCTGATTCAATGCCGGAGATTTCGAAACGGTGCGGGGCAAGTTTTATAATTGCAGTGCCTGTCACATATTTTTGAGTACTCTCCAGGAAACTCTCAATATTTCGCATTACCGGATCAAGGTATTGCCCTTCATGCATCATCATACCGTACCAGTTGGCGAGCTGGTCTTTCCAGTAGATCTGCCACTTGCCAAGAATATGTTTCTCAAGCTGTTCATGCGCTTTGAGAATGATCATCGCCGCTGCAGCTTCAAAACCAACCCTGCCTTTGATGCCGATGATGGTATCGCCCACGTGGATGTCGCGCCCCACTCCATAGGGCCCGGCGATCTCCTGCAGTTTTTTGATGATTTCTACCGGCGAATCGCTCTTTCCGTCAATACTGACCGGTTCACCGTTTTCGAATCCAAGCTCAATGGTGCGTGTATCACATTTGGTTACTTTTTGCGGCCATGCTTCTTCGGGGAGCGGCAAATTTGAGGTTAGCGTTTCAGCTCCGCCCACCGAGGTTCCCCACAGGCCTTTGTTTACAGAATATTTTGCTTTTGCCCACTCCTGTTTGATGCCGTTCTTCTCAAGGTAACTGACTTCCTCTTCGCGGCTCAGTTTTTGATCCCGGATCGGGGTTATGATCTCAAGCTCCGGAGCAAGTACATTGAACACGAGGTCGAAGCGAACCTGGTCGTTCCCGGCTCCCGTACTTCCGTGGGCGATCGCATCAGCACCTATTTCGATTGCATAATTGGCAATTGCCACAGCCTGGAACACCCGCTCGGCACTAACCGAAAGGGGATAGGTGTTATTTTTCAGAACGTTACCATAAATCAGGTACCTGATTCCTTTTTGGTAATACTGCCCGGTAACATCCAGGCAGGTGTGATTTTGAATGCCTAAAGATGATGCCTGTTCTTCAGTTTTCTGAATTTCGTTTTCACTGAAGCCGCCGGTATTCACAAGGGCTGTATAAAGGTCATAGTTTTTTTCTTTGCCAAGGTAAACAGCACAATAACTGGTATCGAGTCCGCCGCTGAATGCCAGAACAACTTTTTTCTTTTTCATAGTAATACAAGGGTTTTAAAATTTCTGAGGAAAACAAGAGTTTTGAGACGTACCCACCTGTGAAATTTTCTGATCCTCTCATCTTTCTCCTTTGCAGGTTTTTTGTCCGGTTTTTTCGGATCAAACAGCATACCTGTGCATAAGCAGTTGCTCCGTTTATTACGGGTTAGTATGTCGTAATTGGGGCAGCTTTTGCATCCATTCCAGAATGCGTCGTGTTGAGTGAGTTCCGAAAATGTCACCGGTTTGTACCCGAGTTCAGAATTTATTTTCATGACCGGAAGGCTGGTGGTGATTCCAAAAAGTTTTGATCCCGGGTATTTTTTCCTCGAGAGTTCAAAAGCTTTGGCTTTAATCTTTTTTGCCAGCCCATTGCCCCGGTAATCAGGGTGTACAATTAACCCTGAATTAGCGAGGTACTTTTTATCTTCCCACACTTCGATATAGCAAAACCCGGCCAGCTTACCGCCATCAAGGGCAATAACCGCATTGCCTTTCAGAATTTTTTCTCTGATATATTCCGGATTACGCTTTGCTATACCTGTGCCTCGTTTATGCGCAGCAGATTCAATTAATTCGCATATCGATTCAGCATAGTTAGAATGCTTTTGGGTACTGATCTGAATTTTGACGGACATGATACTTATAGTCTATTCCGTATTGCGGAAGTTGATGTTAGGATTGAAAGTAATAAAGTGGGTGAGAGCCGTATATCACGGCCATAGTTTTTTCTTATCGCCGGCGAGGGCGCGGACGACGGGGAGAAAATTCAATCCTGTATGCAGATAGGTAATGCATAGCGAACAATAAATAGAAGTTTCAGCTTTAATGCAACGGTTGTTTTAAATTTTAATAAAAGTGGTTAAGGGTTGTTGTGAATGGGGGGATGTCTCGACTTTGCACAGGTGACAGTTGAGCTCCCAGTATTTTCGGACCCACCCCGGCCCTCCCTCCGGCGAACTGCACGCCGCAAGGAGGGAGTTAAGGGCGGCGCACCAAATCCCCTGCTATGTTTAGTATTTTCCTGCGCCGCGCTTTATAACACCAAGCCCTTGTCACCCTGACCCTGCCTCGCCGGCAGGCAGGCGTAGTCCCGATGTTTTTTCGGGACGGAGCGGAAGGGTCTCCTTAATTACAGGCAAGTGTTTTGAAAAGATTGTTTTATTATTGCTATGAACCGGGAGATCCTTCGACTCCGGCTCAAAAAGCGGGCTTCTGCTCAAGATGACAGGTGCTAGAGTAAAAAAGAGAGCGGCGCATCAAGTCCCAGCTGTGATGAGTATTTCCCTGCGCCGCCAGATTGTATTCTTCGCGGCGCGTGGGTGGATTTGGTTCAATTTTGGAGTTTAACGCGCCGCGCTTGTGCCCAACCGGCGCACTGTCATCTCGACTGGAGGCGCGTGTTTTTCGTGCCGGAATGGAGCTCATCTTT
>SLAU01000195.1 GCA_007126675.1 Balneolaceae bacterium | reverse complement strand
TCTTTCTGCTCATGATTGCCTGCAAGTGCAATATGCCCGCTTCCAAGCGATGTATGTGATGCAACGGTTAATCCCAGTGAAGCATCCCATCGGCCGATTTCTTCCAAAGCAAGGCAAAAGCTAACCGTATCAAAACCGGCACCGCCATATTTTTCTTCATGATATATGCCAAGCAAACCCTGTTCGGCAAGCATCTTCATGATCTTATGCGGAAACTCTTTTTTCGTATCGCGCTCTATTACATCGGGAGCAACATGTCTGTTTACAAAATCACGAACACTGTCTCGTATCATTGTGTGATCTTCGGTTAGTTCGAATGAAAGATCACTGCTTTTTTCAAGTACGTCTAAACTCATTACAAAATATGGTTTTAATTTTTGGAAACGCTTCCAAAGTTAACAATTTTTGTTCGGATTTAATTTGTAGAAGATGTTAAAAATTAAGAGATTTTTGTTTATAAACTAAATGAAACAATTTCATGCATAATGTGTTATCATTGGGAGCATGAATGTTAACTTAATCTACTTGAAAATGCGTTTAAAAATATTACTACCTATACTTGCAATATCTTTACTGTTTGGGGTTGCATGCGGAACCTCGGGCCCAATGGCTTCTGATGATGAAACTGCATTAATCGGCGTAGTTCTTGATCAAGACTCTTACGATCGAATTGCAGGTGCTACAATTCAATTAGTTAACGATGATAAAATTGTTACTACTTCCGAAGATGGCACATTTACAGTTATCGGCGCCAGCGTAGGAACACATGATGTAATAATTGAAGCTGAAGGATACGGTACTACTGAAAAAACGATAGAAGTTGAAAGAGGTGGTACAAGGGTCGAGATTCATATCAGTCGCTAATTAGTAAGTCAAATTTTAAAAAGTCTTCTTTCTTTTGAGAGAAGACTTTTTTTATGCTTATATAATTAGCCGAAATTCCAGGTTACGCCTCTCCCAATTTCAGGATCAGGAAACTCCCAGCTCACCGCACCCTGATCGCATGCATACATACAGGTGCCGCACTCTATACAATCTTCTACCTGGAAATGTACCATTCCCTGTTCATCCATTGTGTAGCAATTGGCGGGGCAAACATACGTAGTACACTTATGCGGACAGGTAGTGTTGCAGATATCTGTATCCACTACGATGTGAGGCTTAATCTCCGATTTTGCCTGGTTACGGTAACTTACAAGTCCGAGTCGTTCTGGCAGAGATAAAAGTTTCATAGTGTTGATGATTTATAATATTTGAAATTTTTAGTGAGAACGCAGAACGCAAAGGGCAGAAGATCTGTCTTCTCACTTTTGCGTTCTTACTTGCTTTTATAATGCTTTCGCACCTTTTGCTCCAATTTTAATCAGATCCCAGTAAGATGCATGCCGTTTGATGGCTCCCTTAAGCATTTCCCGGGATTTAGGTGTTACTTCATTTTTGATACTGAAAAAGTTTCGGCCAAAATCACATATGAGGTTTGGCATTTTTTGCGTCATTACCGGATCATGCAGTAAATGAACTGCATCCTGAAAATTATTGATGTCTTTCATTACATAACTGTTTGAAAGTGTATCCTGGTATTTTTTCATGGATGATTCACTGAAATCATCAGCTTTTTTCGCATCAACAATTGCTTCAGCTGCAATAATCCCTGACCTCATTGCATAGTCCATTCCCTGGATCGCTTTGCCGGCGTTCATCAATAAGTTAGCTGCTTCTCCGCAAACTACCAGCCCGGCTTTATAAAGTTGTTTGGGCATTACCCGCTTATCACCCGATGATACTATATGAGCAGAATACTCTACAACCTCGCCACCTTTTATAGTATCAGCGATTACCGGATGCTTTTTGAATTCATTCAGTATATCATACGGCTTTTGCTCTTTCTCGCGGAGGTCTTTGAGCCCCAGCACCAGCCCCAGTGAAATGGTATCTTTATTTGTATATAAAAATCCGCCGCCCTCAACACCGTTAGTTGCATATCCAACAAATTCATTACTCATTCCGCTTTTTCCATTCAGCTGGAAACGGTCTTCGAGAACTTTCTGATCAAAACGGATTACTTCTTTTACCCCGGTTAGCATATGATCAGCCGGCACATATTTATCCTGAAGGCCAACCTGACGGGTTAGCAGATTATTTACACCTTCGGCAATGATTACAGAATCGGAATAAAACTCTTCTTCACCCGCACGAATTCCCACGGCTTTGCCATCTTCAAGAAGAACTTCTTCGACCAAAATATTTGGGGCGATAAATGAATCCATGGCGTAATCGCTTTTATCGATTTCATCCTGAACTTTATCAGCAAGCCAGCGGTCAAATTTAGATCGCAGCACAACCACACCGGTGTAGGGAGGTTCATTAAAATGTGAGGATTTAAAATCAACAGAAAAGGTGGATTGATCATCCATAAAAGTAAGCCTTCTGTGATTAATGAAGCGATCCCATCCGGCATCTTCCTCCCAGTAATTGGGTACAAGTTTTGCCAGGTCGCTGCCCCAGAGCACTCCGCCCGATACGTTTTTAGATCCGGGAAATTCTCCCTTTTCGATAAGCAGAAATTTCATGTTGTTACGTGCCAGTGTCATAGCCGCAGCCAAACCTGCAACTCCGGCACCAACAATGATACAGTCAAATTTTTCGTCCATAGTGGGTTAGTCGTGAGTATTGAGTATCAGGTATCGAGTAGCAAGATGAGTTTTAAGTAATTGCAATGTCTGATAGGATTGCCTGTTCATTTACAAACGG
>SLAU01000265.1 GCA_007126675.1 Balneolaceae bacterium | reverse complement strand
GCGATGCAGATCGTGAACAGCGCTCTTAGCAAAGGCATTAAGATTCGCGGCATCGGGTTACACACAATCGAAATGCAGCAAACCGAACAGATCGAACTTTTTTTCCGGGAAGAGGAAGAGGTTCGCCACTTATACCGCGCTGCCGACTGCCTCAACAACTGCTATGGCCCCGATACCGTAGCCAAAGCCGCCATCTATGAAGGCGTGAAAGGGAAAACACATTTTGTGAGTCGGTAATTCAAGGTTCAGGGTTCAGGGCGCAGGGTCCAAGGCTCAGGGTTCAGTCTACTACGCTAAAGCCCGCCTGCCTAAGTTTATTTCGGCGGGCAGGCCTGCCTGCAAAAGCTTAGGCAAAGGCAGGCCCGCGATTCATCGCGGGGTTAAAAAACGGCTATCCATAAATCCCCCCGAGGCTCCGAAATAAACAAAAGCTCCCAACAGATTCGAGGGGAGCGTGGGAAGCGCGTTATTTGTTTTTCGCCATCATTTGCTTTGGCCCTGGCTGGAATGAGCCCATTTTAAAACGTAGAACACAGTTCGATCCGTCAAAAAAATAGCTTGAATAAATATTTTGAAATGGCTATTATAGCTATATGGAACGTTCAAGCATATCAAAAACTAAAAACAAGCTTTCATCGCTGATAAAAAAGGTAAAAGCAGGTGAAACAGTTATTATTGAGGATCGGGGAATTCCTGTAGCACAGCTGCAGCCGTTAACAACTTCCGGCCCATCTGAAGGAAGAGCACTGCGCTTGCAACAGGCGGGATTGGCCAGGCTGCCCCGGACAAAAGCTTCAAAGGATATTTTTAAAAAGTCCCCTCCTAAACCCAAAAGTAAAATCAAAATCAGTGATATCCTGCTCGAAGAAAGGAGATCTGGTCGATGAAATTCTGGGACAGCTCTGCATTGGTTCCGTTACTTGTGGAAGAGCAAACCACCGAAGCCTTGCTCAACCTGTTCCGGGATGACCAAGATATGATGGTATGGTGGGGGACACCAGTAGAGTGTGCTTCTGCACTCTCAAGAGTAGAAAGAGAGGGATACTTGTCTGCATCCCAAATTGCTAACTCATTCAAAAGACTTGACGCCATTTCATCTAACTGGGTTCAAATTGAACCGGTTAATGAAATCAGGGAGATCGCCCGCCGTTTTCTAAGAGTGCATCCGTTGCGTTCAGCTGACGCACTGCAACTGGCTGCCGCATTTTTGGCCTCCGAACACCGCCCAAATACACTTGAAGTAGTAACACTTGATGAGAGGCTTTTCTCAATTGCAGAAAAAGAAGGGTTTTTGACTGTTACGATCTGAGTTCAGACCTCCAAGGTTTTCCCTCCTGCGCTATCTACTTCGCTAAAGCTTCGTAGATCAAGAAAGCTTCGGAGGACAGGCGGAAAACCTTGGAGGTCTCATATTGGAATTCTACCTAAAAATATAGTTTATTAAAACTGTTCTCCTCGTTTTTCAAGGATACATTTCGCCGCCACGCACATTTCATCAATCCTGTATACCATGATCGTTACAAAATTCGAAATTCATCACTGCAGGAAATTTCTTGCCATCTTTATCTTTCTCTTATTTCCGGCTCATTCGCTTTATGCGCAGTTTGATGGCGGTGAGGGCAGCGAAAGTGACCCATGGCAAATTTCCACTGTTGAGCAGCTACAGTCAATTGCTGAATATTTAGATGCCCATTTCATTCTGACCTCCGATATTGACGCATCTTCAACAGCCGAATGGAATGATGGGTTGGGCTTTGAACCGATCGGTGACCAAAGCTCCCGGTTTTCCGGCAGCCTGGATGGAAACGGATACATCATCACCGGGCTTACAATCAACCGGGTTGATGAAAATTATGCGGGACTATTCGGCGCATCACAGAACGCTGCTCTTCAAAATATACATCTGCTTAGTGCAGATATTACTGCTCGAAACATCGTGGGCGGACTGGCCGGAGCAATGAGTGGAGGAACCATTGAAGAATCTTCTGTAACCGGAACAATCTTCGGTGAACGATCTGTTGGTGGATTAACCGGAGAATTATCTCAGGGAGAAATCCGGGCTTCCTACTCTGCGGCTGCTATCACCGGTTCCTGGAATGTTGGCGGGATTTCAGGAAGTGCTCATGCATCAAAAATTGTTGATGTTTATTCATTATCAAATGTAACAGGCGAACATTATAATGTGGGTGGGCTTGCAGGCATGGTAATGGCTGAAGGTTTTGAATCTGACGATTTTATTGCAGGATTGATAAGCGGGTCATTCGCTGCAGGCTCCGTTGAGGGTGATCAGGAAGCCGGTGGATTGATAGGATCTGTAGAATGGGCAGTTCCTGTATCAGGAAATGAGAAACACAATCATCAGCATCATTCGAAACTGCAAAGTGCAGAAGAAAACACTCTTATCACAAGCTATTGGGATAGTGTTGCGACGGGTCAGCCGTTTGCAATAGGCTCGGAACATCCCTGGGAAAATTTTGATGTCGATACCATTGGCCTTCATACAGATCAAATGAGCGGTCATAACGCCTATATCTTTATGCTCGATTTAGATTTCATCAACACATGGAAGTTAACATCCGGTTATCCCGTACTATCCTGGCAGGAACCCGATGATGTTGTTGAAATCCCGAATGTTCCCCGAATCATTGCAGAATCCGACAATATCAACTTTGGAGTTTCAGGCATCGGTATAGAGAAATCGATTCATTTCACCATAAAAAATACAGGTAATACAAATCTGAATGTGAACCTGTCCATATCAG
>SLAU01000042.1 GCA_007126675.1 Balneolaceae bacterium | reverse complement strand
GAGTAATCTTAGGATATTGAAGGAATCACAGTAAAACTTATGATGTTTGTTTAACATGACAAATAATCCAAAGCAGATATTGATAACGGGCGGTACCGGTTTTGTCGGCAGCTATTTGTGCGAAGAGCTGATGCGTCAGGGTCATTTTCTTACCATTCTCACACGATCACCTCAAAAGTACACCGAAGAGAATTCAAAGAACCAGAAATATGTGGGCTGGGAAACTCCGCTCACTCCACTGATGGAAAACACGGATATAGTAATCAATCTTGCCGGTGAAAACCTGTTTGGTAAGCGCTGGACGGAAAGTGTAAAAAAACGACTTTATAACAGCCGGATTGATATCACCCGAAAACTGGCGGATGCAATGAAGGAGTGTTCAAATCCGCCTGACGTTTTTATTTCTGCCTCAGGGATAAATTACTATGCTGAGTCCGGAGATGAAATTATAACCGAAGAGTCGGAATCAGGGGATGATTTTTTGGCAAAAATCTGTATTGACTGGGAGCGTGAAGCACTTAAAGCCGAACAGGCGGGTGTCCGCGTTGCTATTCCGAGGATTGCTGTTGTACTTGAGTATGATGGCGGAATGGTTGAAAAAATGAGGCTTCCATTTGCTCTTTTTGCTGGTGGTCCTTTAGGAAATGGCAAGCAATACGTTTCTTGGATTCATATGGCAGATTTATGCAGGGCGATTATCTATCCGATCGATAACCCGACAATTAGCGGCCCTTACAATGCGGCAGCACCTGATCCCATAACTATGAACGCCCTTGCTAATGCGATGGGTAAAGTGATGAACCGGCCTTCTTTCTTTCGGGTGCCGGAATTCGCTCTCAAATTGGTTTTAGGTGAAGCAGCTCAGCCAGTGTTATCCAGTTTGCGGGTAAAACCAAAGGTACTTTTGTCAGAAGGTTTTGAATTCGAATTTACCGATCTGGAAATCGCTCTTGCCGACATTCTTTGAAATAAGAGATTCCGGCGCTCTTAATTATTTTTGGTACTGGTTTCAAAAATAGTCCAGGCTCTTAAACCTTCTCTTGTATGCGCAATAATCTCGTTATTACCGTCGCCGGTGAGATCTGCAATCAAAGGATATTTCATTGCATTGGTGGGTAAATCATATAAGCGCTGACCGCTAAGGATATCCCAGGCGTAAAGGCGTCCAAAATCAGCCAGTGCAATTAAATTCATTCTTCTGTTTCGGTCTATATCATCAATAACGGGAGGGAAATAACCTGAGGTTGGCTGCCCCAGCGAAGCGGTAAACCGTAACATGCCATCCTTGTTATAGAGAAATAATCCGCCATTGCTGCTTTGAACAAGCAACAGGTCTTCGCGAATCAGCTCGTCCTCCGAACGCAGCATCAGGTTACTCATAGAAGGTGTAGCGTTTAACCCGGCTGAGGAAATTTGTAATGCCTGAACTTTCAGTGAATCATTCTTCACATAAGATGCAAGCGTATCAGAAAACACCGACTCGGTTCCCACAGAATAAAGCGTGCCATCCATTCCTGCACCGTAAATGTGATTATTGATCACTGCGGGCTGCCCGTGAATTTGTGTATCTAAAAACACAGGAAAGCCGTTTCTTGACTCTCCGTTGATACCCCAGGCATGAATTGTATTTTCTGCTGCTACAAAGATCGATCTCTGATTACCGAGTTGCGTAATAACCGGCTTTTCCGTCACCGTTGAATTTGTTGTCTGAGGCCATCCGCTGATTGGCTGTCCGCGGGAGTTCAGGATGTGAACTCTGCGATCTGCAGTACCAACAATAATTTCAGCAACACCATTGCGGGTTACATCTTTGATCATCAAAGGTGTTGTAATCTGTTCATCCAGTGTAATCGGGAAGTTTGGCAGGGCAGTTCCATTTGTATTCCACGCATATACACGGTTCCCGGCTGCCTGCATTATTACGTTCTGATTGTTTCCGTACCAGTCATAAATTACAGGCGACCCAATTGGTTCATCAATTTCAGTATCAACCTGCAATACCATGGTGCCGTCGGTTGCTAATGCATAAACCGAGCCTCCTTTGGTCGAAAAGATCACTTCCTTTCGTGCGCTGCCAGAGATATCAGCCAAAGCCGGAACGCCAGTAATATCTGAACCGCCTGTTGGGAATACCCATCTTTCTCTGAAAGGCTGATCATCAAGGTCACGCTGGTAAGAACTAAATTCAATGTCAACATTCCCGGATTCATTATCAGCTGAAGTTGTAATCACAAAAAGATCGAGATTCGCTGCTAATGCGCCGAAGTAATTTTGAGGATATAACCAGGGTTGTATATAGGTGCCGAAAAGAGCAGAGTCGATATAGGTGAGTGAGCTGAATGGCCCTTCCTGGTTATTTCTGATCATCATATAATCATCACTGTAATACATTACTCTTCGCCTGCTTGCATCGGAGGCAACACTCTCGGCCAAGCCTTTTCTCTGTGCAATTACAGCCACATCACGATAAATCGTCAGGTAGAAATTCGTCATCGGATTCATCTCCGATCCGATCAGCTTGCCTAACCAGTTGCTCTGAATTAAAAATGCATCCCCATCAGCAACAATGATATCTTCAGCAGCCAATCTTCTGAGTATGCTGCGAAGCTCAGAGGAATTTTCGAGTTCTCTTATATAGAGATATTCGCTGGTGCTTGACGGACCCGACTCTGCAAAAGTTGCGAAAGCAATTTCATTTCCAAGAGTTTCTGCAATTTCTCTCCATGAACCGGACTCGGACTCCAGATGGCGGTCGGTCTCTG
>SLAU01000264.1 GCA_007126675.1 Balneolaceae bacterium | reverse complement strand
TTTTCTCCAGCTATCGCCGTTATTGTCAGAAATGAAAAGGCCTCTGTCCGTAGCAGCAAATACGGAGCCTTCAAAAAATCCAATATCATTTACACGTTCTCCAACAAGATGATGCCTGAAAGTTTCTCCCTGATCATCGGTTGATACGAGACCGAAACGGTCATCGGGATCTGAACTTGCGTTCCAGGTTGACATCCAAACAGTGTCAGTATCAGGCTGCTGACGAATATTTACGATCCAGTTTCCAAGAAGTCCATCTGTTGAGCCCGATTGCGGGATTCGTCTCCAGCTGATTTCATTTTTTGGAGCTGTTAAAGCGTTTTCCGAAATGTTGATACCAGCAGCTGTACCGACCCATACCCGCTGTTCATTGTCTATCATCAGCCCAAAGCCAAGCAGATTATTATCAAACCGCGGGTCGTAGCGGCTAATGCTTTCACCGTCTCGTGTTTGTGACGGCCACTGGTACGTTTCATCCGGGTTCAGTTCTGTTACCGTAGAGGGGGGAAGAATCAGCCTTTGCCAGGTTTCGCCGCCATCCATACTACGCATCAGGCCGGAAGCCCAGTTAACGGACAGTATTGTGTTGCCATGAAAATCGACTTCGAACGGAGGTGATTGCTGTGCAACCGTAATTCTGGTTCTGAAGTATTCGGTATCGCCATAAGTAAATGCGAGATCGCAGGGCGGCCCTACAGGTTCAGCATCACAAGCGCCATCCGGAGGCTGTTCATCTAAAGGAAATGGAATAAATGTCCATGATTCCCCGCCATCAAGAGTTCGGTAATAACCCTGCGCGGTTTGCACAGTGCCACCGTCAACAGGCAGATTGAATCCTAAACCGGCAATGACAGTATCCTGCCCGGATTGCAGCGAGAACACCCTGCCGCGGCCATCAAATATACTGTCAGCATCCACCGGTACGAAGATATCAGGATCTGATTCAATAATTCGGTTCATGCCGGGACCTGTCCAAACTGTATCCCCGAAAGCATCAAGAGAGGTAGTGGAGTTTTGCTGAATGGTATTAAACCGATCCTGCAGGGGCTCAGTAAATTGGGCTGATGCACTGCCAAAAAGTGTAAATAAAAATGTGAAGAGCAACAGAAATTGTTTGTTCATTGATCACTCCACAATTTCTAAAGTTGTTTGCAGAGTATCACTCGAAATACCACCCGGACCCGTTGCGAAGTAAAATACATCAATAACATCCGGATTATTTTGCGGTCCGATAAAAAATGCCCTGCTGTAAAGTGAGTCACCGGCGACCTCATCAATAAAACCCTGTTCCTCATTAAAAACTCCATCATCAAACATTTCAAATAAACCGCCTAATGGCTGGCCGTTTTGATCAATCATAAAAAAGTTTACACGGTCAATTAGTGATTGATCAATGGGGTGGGTGACCTTTGCATAGAAATTGATCCGCTCGTTCCCCGATTCCGGAATTTGAGCTACTTCGGTATTGAACGCATCCAGCATTACGGGTGGTACAGCGATTTCGGTTCGTACCCTCAGTGTTGCTTCGGCACTTTCTGAATTCGGATTTCTTTCGGAAAAGACATGTACAGAAATATTTTTACTGATCGCTGTATTTAATTCCAGATCAACAGATTGTGAATAGTTTAAAAGATCAGTCTGCCTCATTCTTTCAATAATGGGATCATCACTTCCTGAGGAGACAGCTACATTGTAGGAAGCAGTAGAGGGCTCTTTTAGTACCATGTTGATGTCAATTGTAACAGTTGTGTCACCAACTTCTGCGGTGTCAAAGAAAGTAATTTCGTCGGGATCGATGCTGAATGATTGTATTAACGCTGTTTCACTTCCCTCTGATAACGGAACTTCATCACAAGACCAGAACAACGACAAAAACAGACAAAGGAGCAGTAATCTATACTTCAAAATATTAATCGGTTTAATAGAGAGTCTGTATCGTTTTTTGAATAGATAATTTATTTGAATATAGTGAACCCGTGAATCATCATAAACCAACATATCATTTTTTTAAAAATGATGTTGGCTAAACTTTTATGATGATGTTACGTAACAAAGCCGTATAAAATTGCAGAACTAATCCATTTATTACCAATTGATATAGATACCGGGCACTATGTGAAGTTCATCATATTTTTATTTTTGTTGCTATTTTTTGGAGATCGCTGCTACATTAGCCGGAACTTTGCGAAGATGATGCCTCACATTTGTTCTGAAGTTTTAGTAAAGCTGCGTAAATTGAAAAGTTGTTATAACTCAGTAACTAAACAGTGAAATTTTCGTACAGATCTGAAGTTGTATAACAGTAACCAAAACATCACTTAAAAATAAGCATGTCTGACCGTATCTACTCGCAGGATGAAGTATCGGCAATAATTCGCCGGGCAGTTGAGCTGGAAGCTGAACGCTCCGTTACAGGCGACAGTGGCTCCGGGAAAGGCCTTACAATATCTGAACTTGAACAGATTGCTGCGGAATCCGGTATAGATCCTGAACTTGTTCAAAAAGCAGCATCAGATTTTGAAAAATTCTCTGCGATAAATGAAAACAAATCAGGTGAAAAAGCTGAGGTTAAAAAGAAAGAGATAGTTTCTGAACGCTGGCTTAATATAAATGTAGCTTCGGATATAATGGATGATATGGTTACGGAGCTGAACCATAAGTATGGCACATCCGATAAAGACATAAACTGGTGGGACGATCTTTGGAAAAATTATGAAGGAAAAGCAAAAGTGCGGAAAACATCAACAAGTCTTGAGTGGCACTACAC
>SLAU01000089.1 GCA_007126675.1 Balneolaceae bacterium | reverse complement strand
TTGCCAAAGAGCTCACGATGTATGTTGATTACATTAGTGAATTATCACTGCTCACCGATCCCGGAGACGCAGAGTGGAAAAAATTGCTTCGGATGAAGAAAAACCTGGAAGCGGGGATGGATGCATGCATGGAAATCGCTAATGGAAAAGCTTATAAAGGTGAAAATCTTGAATCATTACGAACTACAGTAATCAATGAGAGAGAACGTTTGAATAGCTTTTTTGCTATGGATCCGGTTGAAGTGTAGAACTGTTTCAGCTTGTCCGGTTGAGCAATTTTAGCGGCTAAATTTTGAGCAGGTTCAGCGGTGTTTGGTAAAGCTCCATGAATTCCGGCTTTGCAATCCGCTTGCCTGCTTTAGTATATTTTCGCTTAATCAGGTTTAAGAAATGCTCAACCATATCATCAACTTTATAATTAATCCGCTGGTCAGAACTTCGTGGCGGACTGTGGTTTCTTTGTGGAAGCCGATGGCCGGGTGGACGATCCTGGTTTACCTGGTTATTACCGCACTTCTTGTGCCGGTGTTGATGATATTGGTTGATATGGGATTTTTTCGCGGTGAATTGCGAATCGTGGGAAATGATGAGCTGGTTGGCTGGATTATGTCACCATCGGGTTTCAGCTACATACTTCTCATCTTATTAATCACCCTGATCGGATTGGTGATTCGTTTTGCTGGTTTATTCCAGATCGTTGCTGATCAACTTCTTGGACGTAAAGTATCACTGAGAGCCACATTACTCCGCATTTTGCCCAGAATTCATCTTCTGGTAAAATTATGCGCCATTTCCGTGCTCGGGGCAGTTGTGCTATTCATTCCTCTGCTTTTGGGACTCGGCCTGGTTTATTATATCTACCTGGGGGAGTTTGATTTAAATTACTACCTGCTGACATCCCCGCCTGAATGGTATAGCGCTCTGATTTGGGGCGGATCCTGGTCGGTGATATGGTTAATCATGGCACTAATAACAGTTGCATGTTTATTGCCGGCATTACCTGCCTACCTTGATGGCAGGAAATCTGTGTCTGACGCAATTCGTGAAGTGTGGGATGCACCAATGAAAGAGACGTTCAGGCTAATTAAATCGGTATCTGTAGCTGCCGGATTATGGGTGCTTTTCAGATTAATAAGCGACTCAGTACTTTTCTATACTTACATCAACATTGCTGGCTGGGTCCATTCATACACCGATTCGTTGCGAATAATGGCAGTTGTTGCAGGGAATTACCTCTTTCTCACAATCTTTATCGGTACGATAATTTCATTTTTTGGCTTTTCGCTTATATCGGTGATCATCACAAAGTTTTACTATCAGCATACTGCTCCTTCCATGGAGTTTGAAATTCCCGGGCTTGTGAAATTGACAAGAAAAACAGTTCGGATATTTGTCTGGTGGACAAAACCCCTCAGAGCACTGATCATGATTGTACTGATTTTAATTGGGAGCCTGAGTGCAAGTTTGCTGTTAGCTGATTTCAGAATGGAAGAGCGGAATATTTTAAATATCGCACACAGGGCAAACGCTTTAGGTGCACCCGAAAACAGCCTTGCTGCATTGCATAACTCAATTGAAGTTGGTGCTGATATGGTCGAAATTGACGTGAAGATGACAACTGACCGCAGGGTTGTGCTTATGCATGATGCCGATATGATGCGTGTGGCCGGAGACAACCGCAGTGTTACTGATGTGAGCTACTCCGACCTTCAGAATCTGCGCCTCTTAACAGATCAGGAGTATGCTGACAGCCTGCTTGTTATTCCCACACTTGAGCAGTTTATCGAGCATGCTAATGGAAAAATAAGCCTGCTGATTGAACTGAAATATTACGGGTACTATCCGGAACTTGCGGAAGAAGTAGTTCAGATTATCCGGAATTATGCGATTGAAGGGGAAGTATTGGTGATGTCGATGTCAGCCCGGGCTGTAATGCAAATGCGTGAAATAGCCCCGGAAATTGCGATGGGCTATACGGTTGCAATTGATGCCGGAGATCTGCGCGGGATGCCTGTTCACTTTTATGCAATGAACCACCTTAATATTACGTCCGGTTTTGTAAATGATGCGGATCAACAGGGCAGGCCGGTTTATGCTTGGACCGTAAATAGTGCAGATCACATGCTTAGTGCGCTGCAGAGAGGTGCATCTGGTCTTATTACGGATGAGCCTGTAATTGCCGGTGAGATAATCGATGAAGTTAATCAGCTTACACGCGCCGAACGTCTGCTGCTCCAATTCGGATTACCTATGATAGAAAGAAGGAAGTAGTAAACAGATGAAAAGAGCCTCTCTGTCACCGGCAGTCGGTCACTGTGGAGGATAGAATAGATTCGGGGGATATGATCTGAGAAGATTCACCATCACGTTTCGAAGCCTCGATCGCTAATTCTTCGTACACTTGGTATAACACTTTGCAGCCCTGCTCTCTTATTACTTCAGTAATAACATTCAAATTCGCGTCCACCGTGCCACAGCTGTTATCATTGATATCTGTCGAACCATCCAGGGATATACACCACAATCCGGATCGGGTTGCTTAGCCGGATAACATTTGTTTTTTAGTTTTTTCGTAACCCTTTTAGTTGAAATACTTCTCATTTTCTAAGAACCTGCGAAAGGAGATACTCAAAAGTAAGCTCATCTTGTATCTGGAATTTGGATTCTTAGCCGGCACCTCGTAAGCTCTTTACTGTGCAATGTGCTTTAACTGCCAACACATGTCACACTATTGCATTTCAATGAAATAATATTTAGTTTAACATTAAACTATTTA
>SLAU01000035.1 GCA_007126675.1 Balneolaceae bacterium | reverse complement strand
GACATTATATACTAACTTCCGTTTTTCGCCATATAGTAGAGCTGTAGTAATCTTAAATCACTGTAAGGAACTGTTTTGTCAAGGTCTTCATAAACCGGTTTCAAAAGTTCAGGCCCAACTTTTTTCATCGATTTCATTACTTCATCAACAATTCTCTGCGATAATTCAGAAGCTTCAAGAATACCTTCGGGGCGCAAATCGTTGCCTTCTTCCAGATAAGTTTTCAGATGCTTCAATATCGTTGGCATCTTAACGCCATGCTCTTCAGCGAGGTGATTCAGTGATTTACCATCGTTAAAATCTTCACCAATCTGTTCATGTTTATTTGAAGATTTTTTCTTTCGGGCTTTCTTTTTGATTTCACGTGCACGTTCGTCAATGTCATTTTTACCGCAATATTCAGTAATAATGTTCAGAAAGTTTTTGCCATACTTTTTCAGTTTAGCATCACCCACCCCGTAAACTCCGCCTAAACTCTCCATAGATTGTGGAAAGTAAAACGACATCTCCATGAGTGTTGTATCGGGGAAAATTACATAAGGAGCCACATCCATCTCTTCGGCCATCTCTTTTCTTACTGCCCTCAGTAATTCGAACAAATTTTCATCATAACGGTTTTCCACTTCTGAGGAAGTCCGCGAAGCTGCACTGCCGTCAATCGCAGTTTGCGTACGGTCTAATACTC
Source organism: Balneolaceae bacterium (assembly GCA_007126675.1). Classification (GTDB taxonomy): domain Bacteria; phylum Bacteroidota; class Rhodothermia; order Balneolales; family Balneolaceae; genus SLAU01. The sequence goes on along the minus strand of SLAU01000035.1, from coordinate 2,095 downwards.
CGTTCACTCTTTCTTCTCCTTTTAGTACCAGTTGACCTGACTCTGTAATTATCAGACTTCCATATTTCGGATCTTTACGCAGAACTTTTTTCCTCACAAGCAGCCGCGATAATTGCGACCACTGATCTGCACTAAACTCCTTACCAATCCCATAGGTTGAAAGTTCGTGATGGTTATTTTCAAGCACTTTCTTCGCTTTGGAACCTCTCAGAATATTTGTGATATGGCTGGCACCATACATTTCATTGGTTCTCGCAATACAGGAAAGAAACTTCTGTGCAGGAACCGTTAAATCTTCCATATCATCACTCATCCGCAGGCAGTTATCACACATTCCGCAATCGGATTCGTTATATGTTTCGCCAAAATAACTCATCAGCGGAATTCGCCTGCATTGCTCCGTTTGCAGGTAATCGAGCAGATCATCCAGGTGTTTTTTGGCAACCCGCTTCTCCTCTCCTTCTTTTTGATTGATGAAGTAATTGATCTTCTGTTTATCAGAATAACTGTAGAGCAACAGACAATCTGATCGCAGTCCATCACGGCCTGCACGGCCTATTTGCTGGTAATAGCTCTCAATATTTTGAGGCATATCGTGATGAATCACAAACCGCACATCCGGCTTATCGATACCCATTCCGAAAGCAACTGTTGCCACAATAATATCAATATCATCCCGGATGAAAGCATTCTGATAGGTTTCCCGCTGATGCTCCGAAAGACCGGCGTGATACGGGCGGACCGAATATCCTTCATTTTTCAGGTCCAGATACAGTTCATCGGTTTGGCGCCTTGAAAAGCAGTAAATAATGCCCGACTGTTTTTTTCTCGTGTACAGAAAGTCGAGAATCTGATCAACCGGGTTACTTTTATCTACCACATTCAGAAATAAGTTTTCACGATCAAAGCTGGCTATAAAACTTTCGGATTGCCGCATTTCCAAAATCTGGCGGATATCCTCGCGTACCCGCGGAGTAGCCGTAGCTGTTAAAGCGATACAAACCGCATCCGGAAAATCTTTTCGTACTTCAGCCAGCTGGCGGTACTCCGGGCGAAAATCGTGCCCCCATTCAGAAATACAATGTGCTTCATCAATCGTAAAACAGGATACTTTTACATCAGCCAAAAGGTTTCTGATGTTTGGCATCATCAGCGACTCGGGAGCGATATAAAGCATATCTGCTTCTCCTCTCCTTATTTTCGCGACATTCAGCCTGTAAAGATCATCACTGATTGAACTGTTCAATACTACCGCCGAAACTCCATACTGGGTTAGCTGATCAACCTGGTCTTTCATGAGAGAAATCAGGGGTGATACTACGATCGTCAAACCGTCAAAAAGAATCGCCGGAATCTGGTAACAGATTGATTTTCCTCCCCCGGTCGGCATAATTACCAGGGCGTCTTTCCCATTTAAAACATGGCTTATGATCTCTTCCTGAAGCGGCCGGAATTCGTTAAAACCAAATGTATTATTTAAAACTTTTTGTGCTTGCTGAATCATTGTTTCCTCTGTTAAAATCTCGGTAATAAACTATCTCTTTATTCCGCCGATATCCACCTGAATTCAGAAACCAAATTACAGGTACCGGCTACTTATATGGAGCAGAAACCTGGAATTCCTTACAGAAATTTTTTTAACAGCATTCATTTGCCGGAAAATTTTTGTGTTAATGGCTCTGATTTCATGATTTTTAAGCCTTTACTTTTTTGACCCACCCCCGGCTGAGTCTGTCCAAAAAGTAAATCAACTAATGAACTAGCTTGAATAATTTAGTCATTTAATCCCTCTCTATTATTTAGAGAGGGATGACAGGGTGAGTCTGAAGAATAAATCTAAATTATTTAAGCGAAATTCGATGAATTATAGCTTTTTGAACAACCTTGACTTTTCATCTGATCTTACTTTTTGAATCTCTGTAATGTTTAATTGTGGAATTTTGAGCCGCCACTTTTCCGACCCACCCCCGGCCCCTCCCTATTACACCAAAAGCGGTGTAACATGGAGGGGAGCTCTTAAAAAAGTTTTTCATCTTAAAAATTTTAAGCATAGTAGAAATTTACAAGGTATTTACTCACCGCCTATCTAAGGGGG
>SLAU01000297.1 GCA_007126675.1 Balneolaceae bacterium | reverse complement strand
GCGTTTATGGTACGTGATGAAAAATCGGGCCAGCCGATCTACCCGTTAACTGTTGCCCGGGATGGGGCAAATGTGGAAGGAAACGTAGCCCGCGCCGAAAAAATGCTTAGCCATGCAGTTATTCACGCAGCAGCTGCTGAAGTGCCTGTAAATCCGGTAACACGAATTGACCTGAATGTTTCGCGAGGTATTGCAAGAGCGGTTGAGGAACAACTTGTAACGAATATTGTGATTGGCTGGAATGGTGAAGTATCAACCAAGCGAAAGATATTCGGAAGTGTTCTTGATCAGCTGCTCGAGGAAGTTGATGAGATGGTGATGGTATGCAAAATTGAAAAGCCTGTAAACACTTTTGAGCGGATTGTTGTAGCTATTCCGCCCTTTGCATCGCTTGAAATTGGTTTCCGTGGAACTATAAGATCTATCAAATTGATGGCTGAACAGATGGGAGTTGATCTGGTAGTAGTCTCAACTCTTGACCGTGAGCCTTATGTGAAAAAAGGAATCCAAAAAATTAAGCCCGATCTTGAAATAGAGTTCGAGACCATTAATCAGTGGTCAGATTTACCATCATGGATAGATAAAAACCAGGATGAAAACGATCTTTTTGTTTTGGTAAGCTCGCGGGAAGGTACTTTATCATGGCGTCCGGGTCTTGATCGGTTGCCAAGGGTTATTTCTCAAAGATATCCGGAGATGAGTTTCATAACTATCTATTCTTCTGAAGTTGAATCAGAAGCCGGCCAGGGAATGAATACTCAGAAGGGGGTAGGGCTGCTTGTGGAAGATCGTATTAAACCAGACTTGAAGTCAGAAAAAATTGAAGAGATCCTCGCTGAGATGATCAGTGGCGACCCAGCTTTTGAGCATATTGAATATGAACGAATAATCCGGCGATTACTTGAAAATTCAACAGATTATACCCCGGAAGTAATGCCGGGTGTGGTTTTATATGAATCTCATACCTCAAAGGTTAATGAACAAATTGTTTTCATTGGAGTGAGTAAACAAGGGGTCAAAATCAAGCAAACAGCCAACAAAGCATATATTTTTATCTTATTGCTTAGCCCGAAAAAAACTTCGGTACCAGACCATCTTAAGGCGCTTAATAATATTGTTAAACTAATCCGTCCCGGTAAAGATGTGGAGAGAATTATAAATGCCTCAAAAAAGCAGGATATTGTGGCTGCGGTAATGGCACAAGATTAACTAAAAAAATCTTCTACTTGAAAATTCGTTTAAATATGTGCCAGATAGAATAAAATGTACGTTCTTCACCCCGTACAATTATTACATTGCCATGCACTTTTTCACCAACTAATTCAGGAAATGAACCGAAAAGCGCCTGCTCAAGTTTGGACGAACGGGTTGCTCCAAGGCAGGTTGTATCATACTTATCACATTCGGCAATTAATGTGTCTCTTATATTATCGGTCACAATAATTTTAGTCTTCAATTCCTTCTCATTCAATCCTGAATCTGTAATTGTCTTACTTAAAAGAGCTTTCGCTTTCTCTTCAGGAGTATCACCATCATTAGTTTCAGAATCTTTTCGAAGATTTATCAGGGTAAGTGATGAATCTTTTTCAGATTTAGCTAAATCATAAGCTCGTTTTACAGCAGCATTTGTATGGGGCCCGGTACCAACAAAAGCGGCGATATCACCAATTTTTTCAACTCTTTGTTTAACAAGTGTAACTTTACATGGAGCCCGTTTTACAATTGGATCAATTGTTGAGCCCAATATAAATTCCCTGCGTTTTCTTTTACCTTTCCAACCAAGAACAATTTCATCAGCCACTTCTTTTTTTACCTGATTCAGTACAACATCACTAACTTCACGTCCAAAAATCACTTTAGTGCGTATACCAATGTTCAGGTCTGCTGCTGCTTTTTCTACTTCATCCAGAAGATTTTCTTGTCTTTCAACTCTTTCTTTTTCAAATTCGACTCCCTGTGCAAGCGCAGTTTGATCGGGAAGAACAATAACGTTAAGAGCAATAATCTCTGCATTCTCATAGGCTGATGCACTTGCTGCTGCAATTCGAATAATCTGTCGCTGGTTTATCGGATTTGCTATGGGGACAATAATTTTATATGGTGTTTCTTTGCGTTCAGCTTCCATTTTATCGACAATAACTTTTCCGATAATTCCCTCGCGAACAACTCGTTTTCGTCCATAGAAATAATACCATGCTCCCCCAAGTATCAAAATACCAATTCCGCCAATTAACGGCAGTGTGTCCATTTGGCTCAAAACATAAACTCCGGATAAAATCCCAAAAATCTGGATCCAGGGGTAAGCCGGGGATTTAAATTCGGGTTTATACCAGGCCGGTTTTTGAATGCGGAAAGCTATCAACGCAATATTCACCAGTATATACACCACAATCTGGAATGAACCGGCAGTTTTTGCAATCTCTTCAACCGGCAGCAGCAAAATGATCAGCAACATAGCTCCGCCGGTTATTACAATAGCAGTTACCGGTGTGTGAAATTTCTTGCTTACGTGTGCAAAAAACTCGGGAATCAGTTTATCACGGCTTAGTGCAAATGGATATCGCGAAGCGGTTAATATGCCTGCATTGGCCGTACTAATTAAGGCAAGCATGGCAGCAATCACAATTAAAACAATACCAAAAAAGCCAAAATAAGGTTCTACGGCATCTACCATTGGTATGTTAGAGCCGGCCAGAGTTTCACCATCAACAAGACCTACAAGCACATAAACAATAAGTGCATACAAAACGGTTGTGACTATAAGCGAAAGAAGCAGGCCAAGCGGC
>SLAU01000110.1 GCA_007126675.1 Balneolaceae bacterium | reverse complement strand
ATTTCCATCACATCGGATGCACTCATTACTGCGTGAACAACCGGTTTTTCGCTGCCTGTGGTCTGTTTTAAAACATCAAACTCCTCCTGCTCTTGTGGATAGTCCACTTTCAGGTACATCAGGAAACGATCGAGCTGTGCTTCCGGAAGCGGATAGGTACCGGCCTGTTCCACCGGATTTTGCGTAGCCAGTACAAAAAACGGGCGATCCAGTTCAAACGTTTTTCCTGCGGAAGTAACTCGATATTCCTGCATCGCCTCCAAAAGGGCTGCCTGTGTTTTAGGAGGAGTACGGTTTATTTCATCAGCCAGCAAAATATTGGTAAATACCGGACCTTTCTGAAATGTAAAAACTCGTCTGCCTGTACCCTGTTCTTCTTCAAGAATATCGGTACCTACAATATCGGATGGCATCAGGTCGGGCGTAAACTGGATACGCCTGAAGCCGGCATCTACACTATCGGCCAGGGTGCGGATCATCAGAGTTTTGGCTAGGCCGGGCACGCCTTCGAGCAGGGCATGCCCGCCGGCACAAAAGGTAATCAGCAGTTCTTCAACCACCTTTTCCTGCCCGATGATTACTTTACCTATTTCACTTCTAAGTGCCGAAAGTTTTTCCAGCAGTTCTGTAACGTCTTCTTTCGTAGTTTTCACGAATTAAGTGATTTTCTGTTCATGGCGTGCATCACAATATTGACGCCAAATTTAGTATTGTCTCTGGCATGCCAGCGTTTGTTTCTGAAATCGTAATCCCACTCGCAGCCATAATCTTTATTACTGTAGAGCACACGAATCTCCCCGTTGATCTGTATCGCTTTCAGGTAATCATGGATAATTCCATCACCCCAGCCGCTCATCTCAACCATAGCTGTAGGCGGGCCATCTTCAAACTCGAAAAAAGATCGATAAATCGGATGATCATTTGGAATTTTGACCAATGCATCCTCCCCGAAAATATCAGCCATTTGCTGTTCGAATGAGCGGGCAAAAAGTCCGTCTACATCGTGGTTGCAATCATCAGCAAAGATGAATCCGCCGTTATACACCAGTTTCTCAAAGTTTTCGCGCTCGCGGCGGTTAAACTGCACAAGGCGATGGCCGGTAATGTAGCAGAATGGTGCATCCAGAATCCTGTCGCTGGCAAGTGAAACCACACGCTCTTCTGTATCCACCGAAACCGTAGTATACTCAACCAGCGAATGGAGCAGGTTTGATGGCATGCGTTCATCCACAAACCAGTTACCTGATTCATAGCGCATTCGTGTAAAAAAGAAATCAGCTCCTGAACGCGAAAAAGAGGATGCAATCGCAGAGGCTCCCGGCATCAGCGAGATACCTGCTCCAAGCATAGCACTTTTCTTCAAAAACTCTTTTCGGTTCATAGTTTGGTTTGATTATCAGTTAACTGCTATTTCTGTTAACATGGATATGACTGCAGTATTAGCAAAGCAAAAAAGCCACAAACGGTTAACGCTTGTGGCTTTTGAATCATGCGTTTGGTTTAAACCGCGTCTGACAAACTGCTAAAGGTAAAGTCCCGAATTTTCATCGGGGGAATCATATGTCCGTTTGTCCGAACAGGTTTTCCGAATTCCTCGAGGTTATTCAGCATAATTACCGGGCTTTCATTAAACCGGAAATTACGAACAGCATGGCTGATTTGTCCGTTTTCGATATAAAATGTACCGTCACGGGTCAGACCGGTTAATAACAGCGACTGCGGATCAACCATACGGATATACCAGGTTCGTGTTACCAGAATTCCGCGTTCGGTTTCTGCAATCAGGTCTTCGGTTGATTTGGTTCCGCCTTCCATAATTCTGTTAGCCGGGCCCGGTAACGGTTCTCTGTTATTCCTTTCGGCCCAGTATCGTGAATAGGAAAGGTTTTTGACAACGCCATTTTCGATCCACATTGTTTTTTTCCGGGGAAGTCCCTGACTTGTAAATGGAGACCGTGGCACTTCTGCATTAAACGGATCAGAATAAATGGTAACGCGTTCATCAAACATTTGCTCGCCCACGCGGGTACCGCCGCCTGACTTCGACATAAAACTGCGGCCTTCATCAGCGGTTCGTGCATCCATCGCGTTAAACATAAAGTTCAACAAACCGGCTGATGCATGCGGTTCAAGAATTACGGTATAGTTTCCGGGCTCCAGTGCGACTGCATTGGCTGATCCGATTGATTTTTCGATCGCTGTTTCAGTTGCCGCCCGTGTATCAAGGTTGGTCACATCATTAAAATCTTGAGATGCCCATCCCGAACCGGTTCCATCTTTTGTGCGGCTGGTTACCGAAAAACTGGCGTTGGTTGACTGGTTGTATGCAAACAGCCCTTTACTATTCATTAAAGCTGTAAACCCTGCCCGATCCTGTAAAAAGCCTGCCGAAACCAGGTCGTTTTCATCGCTTGGAGTGATGCTTTCGTAGGCATATTGTGCGCGCCTGTCAGGTGTCAGCTCAGCAGTGGAGTCGAAGTAAGTTTTCGATTCTCCATATTCCTGCGGACCGAGCGGCTCCATAAATTCAGGATCATCGGGAGCAAGTTTTGCAAGCTCTTCCGACCGGCGTACCACATCGCGCAGTGAATCTTCATCAAACTCGTTCACCGTAGCTGTACCGGTTTTCTTCCCGAAGGTTGACTGCACCGTTAGCGAAGTATCCTGGTCTTCGCCGCTGGTGGTTACGGTATTTCTTGCGTACCGGATATTACCGTTTCGGTTGCCCTGTAGATTCACTTCACAGAAATCTGCGCCTGAAAAGCTTATCACCTTCTTCATGATTTCACGGGCTTGATCTTTACTTAAAATGGCCATAATTATTCAGTTCATTTAGAAATTAAAAGGGTTAGATATTCCGTGCTGTGTTAATCACATTCACCTGATCGAATCGGGTGGTAGAACTTCCGTGTGATACGGCACTTGATTGCGAAGGCTCTCCTTTACCATCAAAAAATGAGCCATCGAGCCGGTAATCAGATTCATCACAAATCTTTGTGCAAGAATTCCAGAACTCCTGCGAATTTGCCTGGTAGGCAACATCGCGAAGCAATCCGGTTATTTCACCGTTTTTGATCTCATAAAAAAGCTGCCCGCCAAACTGGAAGTTGTAGCGCTGCTGATCGATCGAAAACGAGCCGTTACCGATTATATAAATTCCGTTTTCAACGTCTTTGATCATCTCTTCAACAGAGTAGGGTTCTTTACCGGGAGCCAGCGATACATTCGGCATTCGCTGAAACTGTACACTGCTCCATGAATCGGCATAACTGCAGCCGTGAGATTCCTCCTCGTCAATCATGTGAGCTTGGTCGCGCGTAGCCTGGTAATTTACCAGTATACCATCTTTCACAAGATCCCACTTTTTGGTTTCAACACCTTCATCATCATATCCGCAGTAACCAAGTGAATAACGTTGAGTTTTATCAGCAAACAAGTCCACAATATCAGAACCGTACTGAAAATCACCGGCCCGCCATTTATCAAGATCGGCAAAACTTGTACCTGCAAAATTGGCTTCGTATCCCAGCACACGATCCAGCTCCAGTGGATGGCCTACCGATTCGTGAATGGTTAACCAGAGATGTGATGGATCGAGCACCAGGTCGTACTGTCCCGGATCCACCGATTTGGCATTCAGTTTCTCGCGGCCTGCTTTGGCAAGCTGTGCGGCGTCTTCGATCATATCGTAGGAATGGCCGTAGCGTGTTACAATCCCGTCATATTTTTCAGACGGGTCGCCATCAAGGTATTCGTAGCCGCGGCCTACAGGTGCGCCCAAATTTTGAATTGTCTCGAAACGGCCGGTGCTGCGGTCAACCAAAGTGGCCGACATATTAGGCCAGATACGGTGCACATCCTGATCGATATAGGAGCCTTCGGTTGAAGCAAAATATTTCTGTTCATTCACCAGGAATAGCATGCTGTTGGCAAATTGTGCGCCGTTTTGCATAGCCGTGTCGTTCACTTTCAGCAGAAAATCAACCTTGTCGCCGATCGGTACTTCAAAAGCGTTCTTCTGGATAGGAGTTTTCCAGCTCACTTCACCGTGACTTTTTACCGGGGCCAGTATTACCGGTTCAGAATTAATTTTGGAATTGGCTTTGGCTATCATCACTGCTTGTTTTGCAGTTGCCGCCATACTTTCCCGGGTAACGGTATTGGTGGCTGCAAAACCCCAGGTTCCATCCACAATTACACGAATTCCCACACCATACGATTCGGTGTTTACTGTGTTTTGAACCCGGTCTTCGCGTGTAATAATAAACTGATTCAGGTATCGCCCGATGCGAACATCAGCATACGTTGCCCCATCTGCTTTTGCCGCATTCAGTGCTGTATCTGCAAGTGCTTTCTTATCGGATGTGTCCATCCAGTCGAGCGAAGAAAATGCATTTACCCGCGTTCCTGCGAGGGGAATCATCATCCCGCCCATGCCTAATCCTGCTAGTTTCAGAAAATCCCTTCGTTCCAAAAAGGCCTCCGTTTTTTAAGGTTTACGTTTACAACTTTAAGTCAAATTCTGCGTCCGGTATTGATCACATTCGCATCAGCAAACCGGGTTGTTGGGCATCCATGGCTTACTGCACTTACTTGTGACGGTTCACCTTTACCATCAAAAAAGGTACCACCAAGTTCATAGGTCGACTTTCCGCCCAACTCAACACAACTATTCCAAAACTCCTGTGTATTTGATTGATAAGCCACATCACGCAACATCTGCGTGATTTCACCATTTTTAATTTCAAAATAGAGCTGCCCGCCAAACTGGAAATTGTACCGCTGCTGATCGATTGAGTACGATCCGCGTCCCAGAATATAGATTCCGTTTTCAGTATTTGAAATCAGGTCTTGAACAGACTTGTCCTCTTTCCCCGGTTCGAGCGAAACATTTGGCATTCGCTGAAATGGGATAGATGACCAGCTATCTGCATAGCATGATCCGTGAGATTCATCCTGGTCGATGATATGCATCTGATCACGAATTCCCTGGTAATCAACCAGAATACCATCTCGCACAAGGTCCCATTGGCGGCATTTAACACCGTCATCATCCCAGCCCACGGTAGCAAGAGCATCTTTCTGAGTTTTATCGGCAAAAAAGTTTACGATATCGCTGCCATACTGGAAATCTCCGGAGCGCCACTTATCAAGTGTGGCAAAGCTGGTTCCGGCAAAATTGGCTTCATACCCAAGCACCCGGTCCAGCTCAAGCGGATGACCAACCGATTCATGAATAGTGAGAAACAGGTGAGACGGATCGAGGACTAAGTCATATTGACCCGGCTCCACACTTTTTGCGAAATGTTTTTCCCTGGCCTGTTCCGCGGCCTGACGAGCTTCATCAATAAGTCCAAAATTCTTCACATACTCGTACCCCATCCCAATTGGCTGGGCCAGAGAGTTTCGCGTTTCGAATCCGCCGCGATCACGGTTAATGCTGGTAACGGTAAATGTAGGCCAGCATCGGTGAACATTCTGATCGGTATACGTGCCTTCGGTTGATGCAAAATACTTTTGTTCGTTCACAAAGAAGAGATTGGATGAACAAAAGTCGGCACCCGCTTTTTCCGCTTCGCTGTTGATATTCATCAGCAGATCCACTTTCTCTTCCATAGAAACTTCAAAGGGATTAATTTCGATAGGAGTCTCCCAGTTTACCTCGCCATAACTTTCGACCGGGGCAAGCTGAACCGATTCGCGCTGAATACGGCGGTTTGCCTTAGCGATTAATACGGCCTGATCTGTTACACGTTTGATTTCATCTTCTGTAACACTGTTTGAAGCTGCAAATCCCCAGGTGTTATCCACCAACACACGAACGCCAAATCCGAAAGATTCGGTGTTGGTTACATCCTGAATACGATCTTCGCGGCTTCGAATAAACTGGTTTAAGTATCGGGCTATACGAATATCAGCGTAAGATGCCCCGGAATTTTTCGCTGTCTGAAGAGCGATATCTGACAAGCGTTTTTTTTCAGAAGCGGAAATACCTGATGCCAGTATTTCGCTGTTAATGTAGGGAAGTAATACAAAACCGGCACTGCCTGCACCGGCAAGTTTTAAAAACTGCTTTCTGTTCATGTACTTTAATTTACACTAAATAGATTGCCTGAGACAATGAATCAATTCCTGCCATAAAATGCCAACCATTAGATGGTAAAAAGTTTTAAATCATCAGGAGCAAGCGAAATGAATTGTACCGCTTGTACTGTATTCATTATTCAGATGAAACCGACATGCGATACAGGCTAAATAAACCGAAGAGCTTTTGGCTAAACGATAACCATTTCATTTCCGAACTAATAACTTCCGGAAAATGTATAATTTCCACAGCGGTAAGCTTAACATAATTTCTGCAAAACCCATAGCTAAACAAACATGTCTTCCTGGTCTCTCAAATCAATTCCGCCTCACGACTGGTTTATTTGTCTGGATATCGATCCATACTTTGATCATGAACACAATCCCGAAACTATTTTTGAAGAGGGATTTACCAGACCCATTCCTCTTGAAGAGCGTGATGTAGCAGCAACCATCTTTTTTAATGGCGATCCGGAAAATCCAGAATTCCATATAGAGACGCAGGAAGATCTGTCAAAAAATGAGATTGAGCAGGCAAACCGAACACTTGCCCGGATATTTGGTACAAATATCGATCTTCGTCCGCTGTACGATCAGGCCGCTGATGATCCTGTTCTAGGGCCAAAGCTTACGGAGTTTTATGGTTTGAAGCGTATGTCGCGCGGTTCACTGCTCGAAGATATCCTGAATCGTATCATCCAGATGCAGCTTTCCCATAAACCCACAGCGAAAAAGATGGCGTTCAAAGTACGCGAGGCTTACGGCACTCACTTGGTTCATAATGGCAAAACATTACCCGCATGGCCGAGGCCCTTTCAGCTTGCAAAAGCTGATCCGGCTCAGATCCGAAAAATGGGACCTACTCTCAGAAAAGGAGAATATATGGTTGGGCTGGCTCAGGATATGCTGGCCGGCGAAGTGGATTTGGAGTATCTGGACCGGGAAGCTGCACCGCAAGAGTTTTATGATAAAATATCGAAAATACGAGGCGTGGGACCAACCTCAGCTCAGGACTTAATGCTATTTCGCGAACGTACTGATGCGATATTTCCCAGTAATAAGAAAAAAGGAGAAGAGAAAGGTTTGAGAAGGTGGATCATCATGAGTTACGGCGGCGATCCGGATAATACTAATGAGAAAGAGTTTCAGAAAATGATTACAAACTGGAACGGTTATGAGGCTGCTGCGATAGAGTTTTTGTTTGTGAACTGGATAGTGAGCCATAAAAAGAGGTAGAACCGCAGTGCCGCAGTGAGTGCGGTTTTGTGAATGGTTTCAATCTAACAAACATTAATATTCTGATTTTTTAAGGTATTGTGTGATTATTGGCATTAAATCCCTGATTTGCCTGCAATATCAGCATCAGGACTTATCTTTCTGTACACGGATACGGATTATTGAAATGATACCGGCAAGCTGAGCGATAAAAAGACAGTTAAAACCCAAATGTCAATCGCTACTCCCACTCCCTGTCCTCCGAATCCGTCAGCTGACGGAAAATGAGGATCCCACTCACTCTTTCTCAGCGACACTCATCTTCGGAAGATTTTCCAGAATGTCCTTCGTCATGCTGTCAAGGTCGAATGCCGGTTTCCAGTTCCAGTCTTTCCGGGCTGCCGAATCATCGATACTGTCGGGCCATGAGGCAGCGATTTGCTGTCGGTAGTCAGGTTCATAAGAAATCTCAAATCCGGGAATCTCCTTTTTGATGGAAGCGGCAATTTGTTCAGGCGTAAAACTGATAGCCGAAATGTTATAACTGGTCCGCACGGTTAACGATTCGGACGGCGCATTCATCAGATCTATGGTTGCCTTCACTGCATCATCCATGTACATCATGGGAAGGACCGCATCTTTTTCGAGGAAGCAGGTGAAGGTTTCTTTGGCAAGTGCTTTGTGGTAAATATCAACGGCATAATCGGTAGTGCCGCCGCCGGGCAGAGATTTGTACCCGATTAATCCCGGATAGCGCAGACTTCTGACATCCACTCCAAATTTCTGATGAAAGTAGTTACAGAGTTGCTCACCCGCCACTTTGGTAATTCCATACATTGTGGAAGGATTTGTGGGGCTGTTTTGCGGTGTTCCTTTCTTCTGTGCGTCCGGGCCAAACACCGCAATTGAACTTGGCCAGAAAACCTTTTTTAATTCCTTATCACGGGCAATTTTTAAAACATTGAGCAAACCTTCCATATTCAGCTTCCAGGCCAGATCAATATTTTTTTCGGCATTAGCTGATAAAAGTGCTGCCAGGTGATAGACTTCAGTCACTTTATACCGGTTAACCAATTCCTCAACTTTATCCTTATCCATCACATCCAGATGCTCAAAAGGTCCCTCAGCTACCTGCGGATTTGGATCAGCTATATCTGTTGCAATCACATTATCAGCGCCGTGAATCTTACGGAGAATAGTAGTTAATTCACTGCCAAGCTGCCCGCATGCACCGGTTATCAAAATTTTTGTCATGGTAATTTTTAACGAATACTTATTTAATCTACTTATTTACTGCCAACAGCTGGCGCCGCTGCCCGCACTCATATAACTCCAAGCTCTTTTCCTACTTCGCTGAACGCCTCTATCGCCTTATCAAGATGTTCTTTTTCATGAACCGCTGAAAGCTGAACGCGAATCCTCGCCTCCCCTTTTGGTACCACCGGATAATAAAACCCAATCACATAAATTCCGCGATCCAGTAATTTATCGGCAAAATCCTGGGAAGTTTTAGCGTCATAAAGCATCACCGGTACAATGGCATGTTCACCCGGTTTGATGTCAAACCCGGCTTCAGTCATCGCTTTTCTGAAATAGGTTGTATTGCTTTCAAGTTTGTCGCGCAGGTCAGTAGTCTCACTCAACAGATTTAATACTTCAATGGATGCTCCTGTAATTGCAGGTGCCAGTGTGTTTGAAAACAGATATGGCCGGGAGCGCTGACGCAGCATATCCACAATTTCTTTATGTGATGAAGTAAATCCACCGGAAGCACCGCCAAGAGCCTTGCCAAGAGTACCCGTAATAATATCAATGCGGCCCATCACATCATGATATTCATGCACTCCCCGGCCTGTTTTACCCACAAATCCGGTTGAGTGGCATTCATCACTCATGACCAATGCATCATATTTATCTGCCAGATCACAAATTTTATCGAGCTGTGCAATCGTGCCGTCCATTGAAAAAACACCATCGGTGGCAATAATTTTAGAACGGGCGCCGGATGCTTCTTTCAGCTTTTCTTCCAGATCGTTCATGTCGTTATGCTTATACACAAATCGCTGAGCTTTGCACAAACGAACTCCGTCAATTATTGAAGCATGATTCAGCTGATCCGAAATAATAGCATCCTCTTTACCGAAGAGCGGCTCAAACACACCGCCATTAGCATCAAAAGCGGCCGCGTACAGGATGGTATCTTCCAATCCGAGAAACTCCGAAATTTTTTCCTCCAGCTCCTTATGAATGGATTGCGTACCACAGATAAAACGGACCGAAGACATTCCGTAACCATACTCATCAATTGTTTTTTTCGCTGCCTCAATCACACGAGGATGAGACGACAATCCAAGGTAGTTATTGGCACAAAAGTTTATAACCTCATCCCCTTTTGTGGTTTCAATAACCGCACCCTGCGGAGTGGTTATCACTCTTTCTTCTTTATAGAGTCCGTCTTTTTTAATCTGGTTCAGTTCAGCCTGAAGATCATCTTTTAATCTGGAATACATAAAAGCGCTTTTTTAAAAGTTAATCAGAAATTTTTTCGGCTTGAAAATACAAAAATAGTTGAACAGATGGCGGGAAACCGCAGAGCCGCGGAGGACGCTGAGTTAAAGTATAAAAGTAAACCTTCTCAGCGCTCTCCGCGGCTCTGCGGTTCAAAAAAAAAGCCTCACTCCCGAATAGAAGTGAGGCTTTGAAATTTTACTGAATGTTCAGCCGGATGGAATTACATCATTCCGCCCATGCCTCCCATTCCTGGCATTCCGCCGCCCGGCATTCCGCCACCGGCAGGTCCGTCGTCGTCATCATTCTTTGATGGTTTGTCGACAACTACAGCCTCGGTTGTCAGCATCAGGCCGGCAACAGAAGCAGCGTTTTCAAGAGCCGTTCTGGCTACTTTAGTCGGATCGATTACGCCCGCTTTGATCAGGTCTTCATAAACACCTGTTCTGGCGTTGTAACCGTATCCATCTTTTCCTTCGAGTACTTTCTGTACCACGATGGAACCTTCAACACCGGCATTGTTTGACAGTGCGCGCAGTGGTGCTTCAAGAGCACGTTTGATAATATCAAATCCTACTTTTTGATCAGGATTTTCTGCTTTCATCTTGTCAAACACCTTAAGTGTTCTCAGGTAAGCAACGCCTCCACCGGGAATAATACCTTCTTCCACAGCAGCACGGGTAGCATTCAATGCATCCTCAACGCGTGCTTTCTTCTCTTTCATTTCAACTTCAGAAGCTGCGCCAATATAAAGAACAGCGACACCGCCACTCAGTTTGGCAAGACGCTCCTGCAGTTTTTCACGATCATAATCAGAATCGGTGTTCTCAATTTGAGATTTGATCTGATTGATTCGGGCTTTGATATCCTCATTTTTGCCCT
>SLAU01000176.1 GCA_007126675.1 Balneolaceae bacterium | reverse complement strand
GGTTGCCGCTATCAAGTTCTGCATTGTTTTCGAGGATCGTTACACGATCGTTATCCAGCCCGTAATGTTCCTGCAGATAACGGTGATCATATCGGTCACGGATGTTATGTACTCCCCAGTACTCACCGTTAATAAAGACAATTGCCGCACGGGTATGTTGTTTATCCAGTAAACTCATATTCTCTACAATCAAACTCTGCATATAGGCATCCCGGAATATGGATTCGCTCCAGTCATTACCTGAATTTCGGAGTAAAAAGCGCTTATGCCTTGCTATCGGTTTGTCCGGAAAAAGCTGATAGTTGAACCATGTGATGCCATAATCGGAGCGGGCATACAACCGAAGAGATTTTCTGGGACGATTTCTGCTGGTACCGCCATGTATGCGTACACCTGCATCCTGTGCAAAAGCGAGGCTTCCGTCTTTCTCAAAAAATTCAATATGCACATCTCTCTCCCAGTCCTGGCCGCGCTGATGAAAGTTTCCGCCGGAACTGTTACCATGTACATAAATCCCTGTGTCATCACTGAATAAATTATCCGGATCGGTTTTAATAGAAAACACCGGCATACTAAATCGATCAGCTCCTGATTCATCAACTACATACGAAGCTGAATAAATCTGCCCCGAAGTGCCATCAGGTAAAAATGCTCTGGCCCGTATTGCATGAATCTTGAATATTTCACCGGCCGGTGGCTGCCACTCTTCGCGGTATGGGTGGCCCGGAGAAATATTGTTGGTTGGAATCATTGAAATCTCATTGGCATCTCCCTCACGCGATTCCAGTAGAAACGGTTCACTGTAGGCCTGTGAATTCAGATCCGGTTCCGAGCCGTCTGTTGTGTAATAGATGATGGCATCCGGATGATCAACGGATAAAGAGAGTTCAATTGAATCGGTGTAAAAACCGGAGGGTTCAGAAAAGTTAACCGTCAAATTTTGACCGTAAACACCCACGTTCAAAAGCAAAAGGATGATGAATGGATAGACTGTTTTCAGGAAAGAATTGATAACTAAAGGGTGATTAATTCAGAATAATTTATGTTCAGCCCAATAATGAGAACTGAACCTTAACATTTAAAAATACGAATTATGCCACAATATGATACCATAAACATCGTATATTGCGTTTGAAGTGCAAATATCGATATGAAATACCTCATTACTTTACTCATTGCCGTAAGCATATTGTTCTGTCCTGCAAATGCCGTGGCTCAGCAGACAAATCTATCGCCTGACGAACGCGCCGAAGCGACCGAAGCGTTTATACGCGGTATCTCTCATTTCGAGAATGAAGAGTACCCTGAAGCTCTTGAACTTCTTTCCTTTGCCCAAATGAGGCTGGCTGAAGAACCGGGCGTGAATTATGCACTGGCTGATCTGTACCTTGCAACCGGCGATCTCACCAATGCTGCCTACTATGCCAGTATTGCCGCAGATAAAGCACCTGAGAACAAATGGTACCATCTTAAACTGGCCGAAATTCATAAAAAAGCAGGACGGGAAGAAGCAACGATTGAGGCTTACAACGCTGCACTTGAGCAGCATCCAAATGATTTGAACATTCTGAATCAGCTGGCTTATACGTACGTGCAATTTGGTGAATTGTTGAAATCTAATAAGATTTATGACAGAATTTTAAAAAGGTTCGGCAGCGATTTTGATATCCATCTCAGAAAGTTTCGTAATTATAATGCCCTGAATATGCGTGATGAGGCTTTGGCTGAGCTGCAAAAACTTCGCAAACTGGAGCCCGGTAACCTTACCACACTGCGAACCATCAGCCAGTATTATCTGGACTTGGGAGAAGAAGAGATGGCGCTCGAAATTTTGCACGAAGCACGAGAACGTAATGCCCGCGATCCCCAAACACTGTTACTGCTCGCAGAAATTTATGCAAAAAATTCGGATTGGGATAAGCTGACCAATGTTTTTGTGACAATGCTGGAAGATCCGTTGATCTATCCCTCACAAAAACAGGAGCTGGTTCGATTCATGTATGTGCAAAGTCAGCAAAATCCGGGAGACACCGAACTGGCTGATAAGATGGCGGAAGTTCTATTATCATTCAGTGAAAATGAGCCGGAGTACGGACCTGCACAATTGCTTGCAGCCGAATTTTTTCTCCAGCAGAACGAATATGAAAAAGCACTTGAAAAGCTGAAACTGACCAATGAATTAATGCCTCACCAGGCTGAGCCGTGGAGACAGCGTGTTCAGGTTTTATTTTCGATGGAAAAGTATGATGAGGTGATAGAACTATCAGATGTTGCAGCCGAAAATGCCCCGGATGATGCTTTTATTCAGTTTTTTACAGGTGCATCCTATATGCTGAAGGATGAAAATGAACAGGCCTTGAAATGGCTTGAAGAGGCGTCGCTGTCTCCGGCAAACAGGAATTTCAGATCGGTTATACACGGAACCAAAGGTGATGTGTTGCATGATCTTGAGAAGTGGGAAGATGCTAAAAGCGCATATGAAACCGCGCTCCGGCTTGATTCGAATAATCATACAGCCATGAATAATTACGCGTATTTCATGTCGCTTCGCAATGAAAATATTGATTATGCATTAGAACTCTCAGAATTAGCGGTTTCTTATGAGCCCTCGAATGCCGCTTACCTCGATACACTGGGATGGGTTTATTTCAAAAAAGGAGACTATGAAAAAGCACAGCGTTACATTCAAAAATCCGTAGATACAGGAGATGCAAGTGCTGAAGTTTATGAGCATCTGGGTGATGTTTATGAAGCTCTCGAAGATTTTGAAAATGCAGTGAAATGGTGGAACAAAGCG
>SLAU01000257.1 GCA_007126675.1 Balneolaceae bacterium | reverse complement strand
TCCGGGAAACAGGTCACGATTTTGGTTAACGGAATGAAGATAAAATCGAAGCTGAAGGATATTGAGCCGGCTTCTAAACCGGAATCAGCGAAAAAAAGTAAAACAAGAGCTTACAGGGGATCCGAGAAGATTGACCTGAGTGTTAAACCCAAACTTGATATCCGGGGTTACCGGGGTGATGATGCGATTAAAGAACTTCAGGATTACCTGGACCGTGCATCAGCCCGCGGCCTCAAACGCGTAGAAATTGTCCACGGCAAAGGTGAAGGCATCCTAAAAAAGCTGGTTCATGAATACCTGGAAAACCGTAAAGAGATTACCGGCTTTGAACTGGCACCCATTGAGCATGGCGGTGCAGGTTGTACGATTGTTGAGTTGGGGTGATGGGGGTTTGAGGACGATTTTCGAAACTTTGAATAAGATGCTTCAATATATTTACAGTCATCCCGGACGAAGCGCAAGTGAAGATCCGGGATCTCCAGCCGTTGATACAGTTAGGAGATGCCGGATCGGGGTCCGGCATGACATGAACGTATTTATCCGTGTCATCAACTCATATAACACCCTTTCCAAACACCCTCACAATTTATTCACCACGTTTGCAATGGAAAGCCAGGTGCCGTCGGCTTCGAAATCGGGTTCGTAGCCCATATCGATCAAGAGCCTGGTGACGCCAGCGCTTCCGGAGATGATTTTTGTTTGTGACAGATCCATATCGGGAAAGGCTGCATTTATTCTGGTTACGGATGAGCGGTTGTGAAAGAGGACGGTATCGGGGTTTTCGCTCTGAAATTTCTGACGCAGTGTATCGAGTTCTTCTTTTTTTAGCTGGGCTTCTTCACAGACCGGAAATTCGGCAACCGGCATCTCAAGTTCGTGGAGTAAACCGGGCATCTCCTCTGCCCTTCCTTTTACGCATGGGTACAGCGTCGTGCCATCTTTGGAGATCCTCAACAAAAACTCCATGATATCTATCGGGCGGGCATGCTCCCGCGGCAGGATGGCCGGAATCGAGTTTTTCTCCAAAAAATCCATGGCCGGGTTATCCATCACCAGGTGGACTGCATTTTTAAATTGATCAAGTGAATTATTTTGCTCAGCCCATTCCACAAAATACCTGGCATTCCGCAGGTTGCCATAAATCACAAACGCAAATGAGTCTGCCGATTTCAGTAATTCCGCGGTCATCTGTTTATCGCTGTATGGCTCAAATTTTTCGAGGGGGATATGTATAATATCTACGGATGAAAGATCTGCCATCTCCAAAAATGGAGCACTGATGTTTTTGTCTGCGGTGATTAGAAGTTTCGGGTTTTTCATTGGATGATGTAAGTACCGGTTTGGCGTTTGAGCAGTACCTGGGCTTCGGGCTCTGCACTAAAAGCTCATTAATCAACCTTGTTGGGATCGTCTGGCAGCATCTGTCTTGTATGCCAGATGGCCAGCATATCAATTTGATTGGGTTTTAGTTCATAAACTAAACGATAATTACCATGAATAATCTCTCTGATTTCAGGCCGATCGAATTCCGGGACTATTCTGCCAATTTCCGGTTGATTGCTTAGTTTTTGGCACTGTTCAAATACTCCACGTGCCCATTTTATCGCCGTTGGAACATAATCAAGAGCAATATAATCCGTGCATTCCTCAACCCGGCCAAGAAATTGATCCGTAAAAATTACTTCCATTTAGAAAGATGCTTTTCGATTCTATCCCTGGCCTCATCCATGGAATATGTTTTACCCCGTTCAACTTGTTGTTTGGCTTCGAGTAAATCTTCAAGCATCTCCATTTTCTTTGTAAAACGTTCAAACTCTGAAACATCCATCAGTACAGCAGCACTTTTGCCATGCTGAGTAAGAATAATCGGCTGCTTTTCTTTTTTGAGGCGCTTTACAAAATCCGCCGACTTTTTACGGAACTCGGAAAGGGGTTCGATATCTTTTGAAATTGAAATATCCATAAAAGTACTTTAAAAGATTTTTTGTGTACTGTTAAGATACTTAATCAAGTCTCGATTTACAATGAGAATGAAGGTTGGTTAACTGGATATTAATTCTGTTTTTGGTTTATTGTGGAGTGGATTTGATTGGGTGCTTTAGAGCAATTTTCATCATTATTTTCGTCATTCCGGACGCAGCGCAAGCGAAGATCCGGAATCTCCTAACTTAGCACAGCTTTATATAAACATTTCGGGTTATATAGTTTGAATATAATAAGGAGATGCCGGATCGGGGTCCGGCATGACGCTCATTTTGAAACTCATCATACTTGGTTTCAAAAAATACTAAGTGCTAGAATTGTGCTTAAATAAAGCCTTTAAAACAGATAACCCAGCCCTGCGTATATCCTGAAATTTTCATCGGAAAATGCGGCCTCACCCCTTATGATCAGGTCCGGGCTGAAAGCGGAGATTGTGCCCCCGATGCCAAAGGTATGGTTCCAGTCTTCGAACACTCCGTTCGAATCGAATTCACTGAACACCCTGCCGGAATCCCAGAACAGGTGAGAGCCGATTTTTATGTTGTCATCAAGTATTGAAAAGAGCCAGGTTCGGAGTTCCAGAATTTGTAATACTGAGCTGTCGCCAATAAAGCGGTCGACTGAGTATCCCCTCAGGCCTTTTTCATTTCCGAGAATTGGGAGCTGCCAGAAGGGTACATCGCCGCTGCTGTGGCGCACTTCAGCTTTATGCGCCAACACCACATTGTTAAATGGCGAATAATAGTGCCGAAAATCAGCAAACAGTTTATTGAATGAATAATCACTCCCCAAAAAACTTTCCGAGAGGTTAGCTCC
>SLAU01000084.1 GCA_007126675.1 Balneolaceae bacterium | reverse complement strand
GGAGAAAAAATTCCATTTACGCCGGGTGAGACGTTTCGAGTATTAAACGGACGCATTGATCTGATTGATGATCACTTTTATTACATCGCAGACATCCAAAAAGTGCCGGAAAGTTTAAAAACGGTATCTGAATAGTTACATAAATGTGTACTAATAAACTGGCAAACACAGTTTGGCAAGAATTCTGAGAAATAATCAGCTACAAAATATCGGATATGCAGCGTACTGAGTAGATACAGCGCTACATTCTCTGAAAATTTTTCAGCTCTGAAAAGGCAGATTGAAATATCCCTACAATGCTTTGGTACAAACTCTTACAAAATGAATATAACCTGTTGTTTATATTGATTTCGGTTGTAAAAACAATCGTATTATTCAGATATGAAAAAGAGCACAAGTGATTAATTGTACCAAGGTATGATTAAATGCTAACCGGGAATATAACCGCCGGTTATCATAGTATCACTCTGAACGGTGATAAATGAATGTGCTCCGGTTTTAATTTTTTGACCTGTTTTCGGATGGTGATGGGTAAGCTTTTCCGGCCACAGATTAACGAAGCCTCAGTAAGGGGTGCACAGTGATAAAAAAGCGGTGCTGAGATTATACCCTTAATACCGTATATGGGAAATCGTAAAAAATCTACCAGTTATCGGGATACTGAGAGCTTCGACCATTTTCAATTTTATTAAGAGAGGTATAGCCTGATCTTAATTCCGGATCAGGCTTTTTTATTCTGTTTTTGATCTTCCTTGTACTCTTTTTGCGGTTTGATTTAGAATTTTATAGCCCAATCATTGCTATTTTTGATAAGGTACTAATATTGAAAAATCTGCACCGAAGCTTTCATGCTCCGATGCAGCAAGATTTAGGCTCAATTTACTTTGATGACTTTCGGTTTAACTACTTCGGCTTTTGGGATCACTACCTTCAGTACTCCATTTTTAAATGTTGCCTGAATTTTTTCTTCCTTCACTTTCTCAGGAAGTTTGAATGATCGGTAGAAGCTTCCGTAATATCGCTCCTGACGAATGTAATCTTTCTTTTCATCTCTCTCTTCGAACTCTCTTTCACCAGTAATGGTAACTCTTCCATCCTGGAAATTTATCTTGATATCATTCTTTTCCATTCCAGGAATATCGAGATGAATCAGATATTCCTTTTCGTCTTCGGTAATGTCGGCATTGGGAGTCCAGGTTCCGATTGCTCTTCCGCCATTATCGCGGCTCCATGAAAATGGTACCAGATCATCAAAGAACTGGTCCATTTCCCTTCTCAAAATGTCAATGGTTCTTGGTTCTTTGGTTTTTTTTATCACTTTCATAGTCAACCTCTCGTAATCTCATTTTCATTATTTTTGCACAGTTATTAGCAGTCAAAAATGCAACTTTCCTCTGCTATTGCTAAGTAATGAAGTTTGAAAAAAATTAGGTGAAGGATTAGTCCAAAACTTAATGTAATGAGATGCCTAATTCAGATATCGGGAAAATCCTTACAGTATCTAAAATGAATAGAAATAATTTCGAAGGGTTCAGAAATAATTAATAGACAGGGTTAGTATTTTTCACTGCTGCCTACCCATTTCACAGCCTGGTAAACAAGCTCTGTAGAATTCTTATAATTTAATTTGTCTTTGATACGCGATCGGTAGGTTTCAATTGTTTTTACTGCCAGGTGAAGCTGTTCGGCAATTTCATTGCTGCTTCTTCCCCGCCCTATCAGCTCAAATACTTCCAGCTCACGGTCACTTAATACATCAACCAGCGAATCCATTGATGTGGGTTTGCCTGTCATGGCACTTAACAAAAGTTTTTCACTGATCTCTTCGCTAACAAAAATTCCACCTCTCAATACTTTATAAACCGCTTTCATCAGAACTTCACTGTTTTCGAATTTCATTACATAACCTTTGGCACCGGCTTTAAGTGCACGTTCGGCATACAGAGATTCTTCGTGCCTCGATACCATAAGTATTTTCAAATCAGGGTTTTGAAATACAAGGTTTTTCACCATTTCTATGCCATTCATTCCAGGCAGAGAAACATCTGCAATAATCAGATCTGGATTAAGGGGTTCAATCTGGTTGATAAGATCTTCGGCATTGTCAAATTGAGCCACCACTTCAAATCCGGGTTCTGCTTCCATTGTGTTTGCAAGCCCCTTCTTCATAATCGGGTGGTCGTCAACTATTACAATTCGTTTTGTTAATGAATTTCCCACGTTAACCTTCTCCAGCGTTTATCATTCCTTAAAGTTCTCATTCATAATCGGTACAATGCATCTCACACGAGTTAACCCTTCGGCAGTTTTTTTAAATTCAACACCACCACCAATTACACCGGCTCTGTGTTTCATGATTTGTAAGCCGGTTCCATTGTGAACTGTTTTAGAAGCATCAAATCCACATCCGTCATCATCAATCGTAAGGGAGATGTAAGTATTGCTTTGTGAAAGCCTGACGATTATGTTTTGAGGGCCCGCATGCTTAACAGCATTGTTGACTGCCTCCTGAACAATTCGATATAAATGCAGGCTGGTTGTTTGATCATTAAATTCTACAAAATCTTTTTCTTCAAATACACAGTTTACTCCTGTCATTTTTTTCGTTTTATAACAAAGCTCCTGTACTGCCACTTTAAGGCCTCTCTTTTCGATATCCACATGAACCATATCGCGCGAAATGCTTCTCGCTAATTCATCCGCATCACGGATCATCTCAGCTATCTCCTGAATTTCTCCTGTACAGGGAAGCCCTTTCGCCTCCATTTTTTTGGCAAGATTCTCCGAAAGCATACGGATGCCAGTAAGTGTTTGTCCCAGCCCATCGTGCAGGTCCCTGCCAATACGCCTGCGTTCTTCTTTGCTGATCTCTACCAATCTTCTTTCAAGAATACGCCGCTCAGACAAATCCCTGATAATACCGGCATAGATTTTTTCTCCGTCAATATTCACCTCTCCAACATTCAATTCTATTGGAAAAACGGAATTATCTTTTTTGAGTCCGGTTATCTCTCTTCGCTTATCAAATGTTTCTGATTCACTATTTATCAGGTAGTGATGCAAAACCTTTTGATGGTTAATGCTGAAGGGAAACGGCATCAGAATTTTCAGGTTCTCACCAAGAAGCTCCTCCTCACTGTATCCAAACATTCTGCATGCTGCCGGATTCACAGTTCGAATAGTCCCATCTTCAGCAGCCGTTATAATTGCATTTGAAATGGAAGTAAACATTAATTCAGCAATCGCATTTATATGTTTACAACTTTCTTCTATTAATATAGGCTGATCTGAATCTGTATAACTAATGACTACATACTGATCAAGATTCTGATGATCTTTAGTAATGCGGGCAATTACGTTCCTGCTAATCTTGCTCCCGTCTTTACAAACCATGGTCCACTTCTCAGTCAGTTTACTCCCCTGCATCTTACTGAAAGAAATCTCACTATTCTTATCGAAAAGAGTATTTAAAGGCCGGCCAATAATTTCACCTTTTGTATAACCAAAAGTTTCTTCAGCAGCATGATTCCAGAACAGAATATTGGCATTTGTATCGGTTACAATAATATCGCCGGTGATATTATCGAGTACATCATCGTTCAAGTGATCTGTTTGAGTTTTCATGGATCACCTCTCACTTTAAAACTACTAATTACTGTAGAACCTTCATTTGCAGAATGTATTCTTAATTGACACAAATTAAAATAGGTGTATCTATTGGCAATGTATAGGGGATTTCCTCAAAGCTAGAATTTAATTTCCAAATCTCGTTCTACAGCTCTGCTGTGGAACGCAAACCAGAAGCTCCGCTTCGCCTTACTTGCAGCGGAGCTGCAGGCCGGTGTCCCGGGGCAGAGCCCACGGGACGAGATATGGAGAGGCAGAGCACCGATACGAAAACATATTTCCATACATCCTTCCTGCTTCCCAACCCTCGTTCTACAGCTCTGCTGTGGAACGCAAGACAGAAGCTCCGCTTCGTTTCAGTTGCAGCGGAGCTGCAGTGTTTCGTCCCGGGGCAGAGCCCGCGGGACGAGAAATGGAAAGACAGCCCACAGGACGAGAGATGAAACCTTGGAAAAATACCTCCCCCACACTCTTCCACTTCTCCACACCTTTCAATTTTCAACCTATAATGGCAGTTTATTTGGCGAGAACGCGTAATTCAAACCTTTCAGAAAAATTGTGGAAAAGTTTTTCTTGACAAATTAGGGAATGAAAGAGTACATTGTGGGGGAAAGTGGGGAATAGTGGGGAATTTAATTAGCAAGATTCCGATTCCCGCTTCTCTGTAAAGTTTTAGCAATTTCAACTATACCTGCTGCACGTGCCAAGTTTTAAAGGGGAATATGAACATAGCGTAGATAATAAAGGCCGCGTTGCCTTTCCTGCTAAACTGCGCAAAGCACTCAGTCCTGATGCTCAGGAAAGGTTTACCATCCTGCGCGGGATCGAGCCCTGCCTCTATCTGTACCCCAATGATGAGTGGGAACTGGTTGAAAACAAACTTTCTGAAATAAACAGTTTTAGCCGCCAGGGACGAAAAGTGAAGCGGCAATTTCTGCGTTATGCAGAAGATTTGTCACTCGACAAACAGAATCGTATTCCGATTCCATCTCACCTTGCAGAATATGCCGGAATAGACGGCACAGCCATATTTATCGGAAGCGGCGAACGAATTGAAGTGTGGTCTCCTCAAAAACTTGAAGAGGAAGACGCATTGCTCAGCGCAGATGCTTACGAAGATCTTTTTGAAAACGTAATGGGTGGATCCGATGCTGAAGGAGATTAGAATGGAAAAATATCACCCACATATTCCGGTAATGTTAAACATTACGGTTGATCATCTGATCACAAACCCGGATGGCAACTATATAGATGCAACACTGGGCGGCGGCGGACACAGCAAAGAAATTTTGTCACGCTTATCGGAAAAAGCACTGTTGTTTGGGATCGACCAGGATCGTGAAGCTCATGAAGCAGCGTTAAAGAACATCGGAGATGATTCCCGCTTCATTCCCCTGCATGGAAACTTTGCCTCAGTTAAAACACTGATCAATCCGGAGTATCACGGAAAAATTGATGGTATCCTGTTCGATTTTGGAGTTTCAACCCATCAGATTAAAGACCCGGAGCGCGGATTCAGCTTTCAGCACGACGGTCCGCTCGATATGCGAATGAGTGAGCTGACCGGCATTTCAGCGTACCAGGTTGTGAATGAATACTCCTACGAAAAACTGCGTGATATCATTTTTCATTACGGCGAAGAACGGCTAAGTAGGGAAATAGCCTCTGCAATCATTGACAATCGCCCGATTGAAACAACCGGCGAACTCAGAAAAGTGATTGAAGGTGTGGTTTATGGCAAACACGCCATTAAATCGGTAGCCCGTACTTTTCAGGGAATACGAATTGAGGTGAACCGCGAACTGGAAGTAATTGAAAACGCGCTCAGAGATTCACTTGAACTTTTAAAAGTTGGCGGAAGAATTGTCACTCTCTCCTACCACTCACTTGAAGACAGGCCGGTTAAGAACTTTTTCAAAAGCGGAAATTTTAAAGGCGAGATTGAAAAAGATTTTTATGGAAATCCAGTACGGCCCATTAAACCGATTATAAAAAAGCCGCTCACTCCTTCAAAAGAAGAGACAGAGCGAAACCCCGCAGCCCGGAGTGCAAAACTTCGTGCAGCAGAAAAAACTGCGGGAGGTGACTCATGATGTATCTGAAAACACCTCTCAGCAAAAAAAAACCACCAAAAAATCGAAGAGTGTTATCCGGTGGAAAACCGGCTGCAAACAAGCAGAAATCATTTTTTCAACGATTTGATACAGACGGTTCTGCCCCATCCTATGGCAGACGTATCAATAAAGAGGCATCTAAAAAAGCCAAACTTCCGGCCTTTACCCCCTGGAAGATAATTCTCGCAAGCATCCTGATCGGTGCTTGCGGGCTTATATATATAGGTCATGTTTTCAGTACACAACAGTCATTGATCGAAGTGCAACAACTTGAGAATGAATACAACAAAGCACTTCGGCTTTACAATGAAAAACGCCTGGAATATGACCGAATGGTTGGGCCTAAAGAGATTTATCAGCAGGCCCGTGAACGTGGATTTATTAACGCAGGACCTGCTGACCGAATCATACAAATCGAGCCTTAGCCTATGAAAGAACGCACTTCCATAATGGGGCGAATGTTTATCCTGATGGGACTCATTTTTTTATTACCCTTTGGAATTCTTGCGCAAATTTTTCGTGTAAATGTGGTTGAAGGTGACGGCCTTCGTGAACTTTGGAGCAGCCAGGCGATCGATTTCATCGAAATTCCTGCACAACGCGGCAACATCTACGACTCAAACGGCTCACTGCTTGCTACAAACTCTGTAGCATACAGAATTGCAGTTGACCCCCACTTTCCCGGCATCACCCGTGACGACCTGAACAGAATAGGACAGGTATTAAGCAGTCACTCAGGCAGGCCCGCATCTTACTATTCAAACAGAATCAGAAATGCCCCGCCTAACTCTAGATACATTGTACTTGACCGGTCAATTTCGGCCCAGGCGTATGATGATATTCGTGAATTGGGAATTCGGGGAGTAATCCTGGAGCAGGAGTTCAAAAGAAATTACAACTTTGAATCTCTGTCAGCCCATCTGCTTGGATATGTAAACCATAACCTTGATGGAATGACCGGGCTTGAAGTTACTTACAACAACCATCTGAAGGGAAAAAATGGCCTTCAGCAAGTACGCCGCGACCGGGCAAACCGAATTTTTTCTTATGTAGGGGCACCCCGTAAAACTCCGCAACAGGGTTTATCGCTTCATACAACAATCAACTCATTTATACAGGCTATTGCTGAAGAGGAGCTTGAAGCAGGAGTAACCAGGCACCTTGCAAAACAGGGAACGGCTATTATAATGAACCCGAAGACCGGCGCCATTAAGGCGATGGCCAATTATCCCACCTACGATCCCAATAATCCGGCAATAAGTGAAACATCAAACCGGAGAAATCTTGCCGTATCGGATATGATTGAACCGGGATCTACTTTTAAACTGGTAACGGCTATTGCTGCTGTTGAAGAAGGTGTTGTGGATTTTGATGAGATTTTTGAAACTCCTGAGAACGGAAGAAAGCTTATTCACGGGCAGATGATGCGCGATCATGATCCGCTTGGAGATTTAACTTTTCAGCAGGCGATAGCAAAATCATCAAATATTGCCACATCAGAAGTTGCGATGCGACTTGCTCCCGAAACGTTCTACCAGTATGCCCGAAACCTTGGTTTTGGCACCCTCACGAATATCGATCTGCCGCACGAATCAAGCGGCAGACTTCAAAGGCCTTATGAATGGAGCAGGGTAACCCTTCCGTGGATGTCGATCGGTTACGAAGTTCAGACCACTCCGCTACAAATTCTGCAGGCATACGGTGCATTTGCCAATCGCGGTATGATGATGAAGCCTTACGTTGTGAGCCGTATGACCGATGAACGGGGAAATATCAGGCACAGAACCCAGCCATCTACCGTTCGCAGAGTGGCAAAACCTGAGACGATCGAAAAGCTGCTTCCGGTTTTTAAATCCGTTGTTTCCGATTCAGGTACAGCCGGCTGGGCTAAAGTTGAGGGGCTCGAAATTGCAGGTAAAACCGGTACTGCCCAAAAATTTGTAGGTGGAAGATATACTACTTCTTATCTGGCTTCTTTTGCAGGTTTTTTTCCGGCTGATGATCCGAAGTATGTGATGCTTGTAATCCTGGACGAACCCAGAACAAGTTTTTATGGCGGTTTTACAGCCGGCTCGGTATTTAAAGAAATTGCTACCCGAATTGCAGGGCTCGATCCCGATATACAAAGAAGTGTTGAGCCTGGCATTATTGCTGATATAAATCAAAAAACAGTACCTCATTTGCGGTACAATTCAAGCCAGTCCGCAGAAACAATTTTAAGAACGCAGGGCATCCCGTTCCGGAAATCAGGCAGGGGTAATTATGTAATTAATCAGACCCCTGAACCGGGATCAAAAATAGCCCGAAACAGTTTTGTAACCCTCGAGTTAGGAGAATTATCTGACGATTCTGTACCCGAAGGATTTGTAAAAATTCCTGACCTCAGAAATCTGAATATGCGGCAAGCCTCTGCCCTGCTGCGTAAAAAAGGACTCGATATTTCAATGATCGGTTCCGGCACAATCTATAATCAGTTTCCGCTTGCCGGTGAACTGATGCGGGAAGGGAGAACCGTAACCGTTCGCGGCCGGGCACGATCCATGCAACAAGCATCTGTTTTAGCAAACTCATGATAACTTTTCAGAATCTTATCGATTTTTGTAAGCCAATTTCGGTTACCGGCAGCGAACCGGGTATCATAGGCAAACTATGTTCAGATTCCAGAAAAGTGCGAACCGGAGATATTTTCATAGCCGTAAAAGGATTAACTGTTGATGGTTATGAGTATATAGATCAGGCGATTTCGAATGGTGCTTCTATCATTATTGCAGAAAGAGCCGTTGAGTTGAGAGACGGTATCTCCGTTTTGGTTGTTGAAGATACCCGGAGTTTGCTCGGGCCTCTTGCCCAGTTTATGAATGGTGACCCCGCCAAAAAGCTGAAAATCATCGGCGTAACCGGTACCAATGGTAAAACAACTGTTGCAACCCTGATCTGGCAGGTTCTTACCTCATTAGATCATAAAGCTTCTTTGTTGGGCACTGTTGAGAAAAGAATCAATAAAGAAAAATTTGAAAGCAGCCTGACAACAGCCGATCCCATTGAGCTGGCTGAAGATATGCGGGCAATGACAGCTGCAGGCAGCCAGTATTTGGTCATGGAAGTTTCGTCTCACGCTCTACATCAGCAGCGCGTAAATGGGATCCCTTTTGAAGTAGCTGTATTCACCAATTTGAGTCACGATCACCTCGATTATCACACTACCATCGAGGAGTATGCATCTGCAAAAAAACAGTTATTTGATTCACTCGGCAAATATAACTGGGCTGTCACAAATGTAGATGATGAGTGGGGTGAATGGATGGTTAAAGATACCAGTGCCCGCACTTTATCTTTTTCATTAACAAAAGAGGCTTTAATCAGCGGCAGGATTTTGGTTACCGGTGCTAACGGCACAGCTTTTTTGCTTGAAGAAACCAAAGTGGAAACACCACTGATCGGAAGATTTAATGCCTACAATGCAGCTGAAGCAGTGATATCATGCACTGCACTCGGTTTTGATGGTGCTATTATCATTCAAAAACTGAAAGAGTGCAAAGGCGCTCCCGGCAGAATGGAAAAGGTGCGGCACTCTGATGCTGAAAAAGCTGCTCATCATCCTGTTGTAATTATCGATTATGCACACACCCCTGATGCGCTCGAAAATGTATGCAGCACTTTAAATGATCTGAAAGTTAATGGCCAAACATTCACCGTAGTTTTTGGATGCGGCGGTGATCGTGATAAGTCTAAGCGCCCTGAAATGGCAAAAATCAGTGAGCGATATGCCGACCGGATTATGGTTACATCCGATAATCCCAGGTCAGAAAAACCTGAAGAAATTATTGGTGATATACTCGACGGTTTTAATGTAACAAGAAATGTGCAACAGATTACGGACAGAAAGAAAGCGATCCGTAAAGTTATTAAAGAGGCTGAATCAGACTCAATTATACTGATTGCCGGTAAAGGACACGAAACATACCAGGAAGTAAATGGTACCCGGCATCACTTTGATGACCGTGAAGTAGCGCTCGAAGCACTTGAGCTAAGAAATGACAACTCAAAAAGAAATGAGATTTTCTGATGCTATACGCGCTACTTGATTGGCTGAATAAAACGTTTGATCCACCGGGTTTCGGTGCTTTCGATTTTATTACAACGCGAACTGCGTTTGCTGCAGCTACGGCATTGCTGATCAGCTTGCTGATCGGGAAAAAAATTATCGATTGGCTGAGCAGAATGCAGCTGAAAGAGAACGTAAGAGATGATATTGGATTAGACAACCACCTTGAGAAAGCTAATACCCCAACAATGGG
Source organism: Balneolaceae bacterium (assembly GCA_007126675.1). Classification (GTDB taxonomy): domain Bacteria; phylum Bacteroidota; class Rhodothermia; order Balneolales; family Balneolaceae; genus SLAU01. Next base: position 694 of record SLAU01000084.1, on the reverse strand, counting down.
CGGTGTTATCATCATACTGGCAACCGTTATTCCTGCCCTTCTTTGGATGAGAATGGACAGTATCTACACATGGATGATTGTATTTGTGATGCTGGTGCTTGGTATTGTAGGATTTATAGATGATTACATAAAGGTTGTAAGGAAAGATAAATCGGGCCTTCATGGCTGGGTTAAAATTGCCGGACAGGTAACTGTGGGTGTCATCATCGGTGCATTTCTGTACTGGTGGCCTGCTTTTCAGGAGTTCAACACATTATCAACTGTTCCCTTCCTGAAGAACGTGAATATTGATTACGCAATATTAGGCGAAACGCTAAGCTGGATCATTTACATTCCTATCGTAATTCTCGTAATTACTGCCGTAAGTAATTCGGCAAATCTTACAGACGGCCTCGACGGGCTTGCTGCAGGCACTTCAGCAATCGCAGGCACCATACTTGGAATTTTTGCCTACGTATCCGGCCGGGTCGACTTCTCAAACTTCCTCGATATCCTGTATCTGCCCGGATCAGGTGAATTAACAATTTTTGCTGCATCACTGGTTGGTGCCTGTCTTGGGTTTTTATGGTATAACTCACACCCGGCATCCGTGTTTATGGGTGATACCGGTTCACTTGCATTGGGCGGTGCCCTCGGTGCGTTTGCATTAATGATTCACAAAGAACTTCTGCTTCCGATTATTTGCGGAATCTTT
>SLAU01000351.1 GCA_007126675.1 Balneolaceae bacterium | reverse complement strand
GAAAGGGGAATGAATCTCTGAGCATTGAATTAACTAGATATTTACTAATTGAACTCGAATTCAATTCTTTATACACAACTTACGATATGTGGGAGATAAAACTCTGATTAATAGCTCATATTGGTCATCCCCGGGGAAGCCGTCGATTTTACTCCGGCTTCCATGCCCCCTTCAAAGGGGGAAACTGTTATACAAATTTCATCCAGCCACCGTAAAAAATTCCCAAAAAAACTCACATCAAAGAGAAAGCCTGAAGCCCAGTTGTGTAAAGTTCGTTACTTCAAAAGTGAAGGTTCGGTTCAGATCGTAACCGATCGTAAACCGGTGGTTGCCTGCTGTGCTTAAAAATGTTTTGGCTGAGAAGTCCATAAATTTCAGTTCATGCTTCAGTAGAAAAAATCCAATGGTGTCGGGCCCGTAAAAATCAACCCCGCCGCCAAACCATAAACGAGCGATGTAGGACCGGAATAGGTCGTATTTACCCCATACGCGTCCCAGCTCAGCCACATCAAATGTTCCGAAATCGAAATCTGCCCCTAACCGGAAACGATACAACGGAGAAATTGAAAGTACAGTGGATGTATTTTCAGACCGGATGTTATAGCGGGATGACAGATAATGCCGATCACGCGTGGGTTCTTGTTTAAATTCAAAATCTACAATTTCATTAAACAGTTCCTGAAGCCACAATACTTCAAATTCCCCTATATGCTCCACCAGTGGACCGCGTACTAAAACCGGAACTACCACATCTGTTGCAGTAAAACCACCATGATTACCGCTTCGGGCATATGAAGATTTTGCATATTTATCGGAATTAAATGAGGTTACAATTTCACCCGCATTCGGATTTTGTAAATACCAGTACACTTTAACAGGAGTAGCAGGGTAATCAAGATCCACACTAAACAACAGCCACTCATCTGCACTCATATATTCGCCTTCGTACCCATTTTCGAAATAGTTAAAAGGATCTTCACCCTCCACACGGTACCGCACTTTCCCATCACTGTATTGAAACCACAGGGTACTGTTTTTCCAAAAACCTTTTATCAGATCTTCTTGCGCTTCAAAAAATGCAAAATCAAGATCTGTCTCATCAATTAAACGGCGTGCAACGGTTTCAGGATCCTTCCCGTTTTTAAGATATGCAGTTGGATAGGAATAGGCATCTACCTCTTCACTGAATTCATTTATAACGATCTTGTCTATTTCAACTCCTTCTCCAAAAACCATTCCGTGATCGGCATAGATCACAACATTAACGTCATCATCCAGCCGTCTCATAAACCGGCCAATCATTCGGTCAAATTCGTAAATCCTCTCAATGTAACGCTCTTTACCATAAAAGTGCCCGAATGTGTCAATTTTATACCAGTAGAATTCCAGCACATTGTAATCATCAAAAAAATCAAGGGTGTTCATCAGGGCAATGTCGGCAAGCCAGTTAAACCATGGCAAACCATACAACAGGTTCATACGGGCCATTCGTTGCTTACTTAATGCCATCATTGTAAAAGTCTCACCGATTTTCATATAATCATCGGAGTCAGGATCATCTAATCTTCCAGAGGGCATTTCCCAGCCCGGTATTGGTCCTTCAGTGCTTGGAGTGGCTTCCCTGATACTTGATATGACAAACGGCGTTTTACTCGGATAATAAGTGATCGCTTTTTCAAAGCCATCTGTATCAACAAAAATTCGCTGAATGTTTGGCAGATTACCCTTATCCAGTTCATCCATCAGCGCGTAGTAGGAAACTGCATCCATGTGTATCAGGATTAATTTCGGAGAGTCGTTGCCTGAAGCGAGTAACCCCGCCGGCATCAGAAGCAGAAATAGAGCAAATTGAATAAGTGACTTTCTGATCATTTCATTATTTACCGGATGTTTGTTTTCGGCTTTGCCATCTCATCATAGACCAAATAAAAGAACCGAACCAGCCCGAAAAAGCTCCGCAAAGTAATGCGACCAGTAAGGCAAGGCTCAGATCAGAATGTGCAACATTATTGATCAAAATATCAGCTACAAACCTCAGGATAACTGCAAGCATGTACCCAAGCGTGAAAGTGCCAATTACATCTCTCATTTTTAAACTGAAATAGAGGTAAGTAACAAAAGAACCGATTACACCTGGTAAAACCCACAAAGCAATGAAATTTAAACTGGTGAAGTTTAATTGCGCTGCCGATAAAGTAGCTATAGGAATGCCAGCCGCTACTGTGGCAATTGTAAGTGAGATTAATTTTTGACTGTTCTGTTTATTTCTGCTCAATGAAATAGCGTTTTATGGTAGATTTAATAAGTAATTGATACGGGAATGTATATTCAGAGAAGACCCATTAAATTACAAAACCGAAATGTAATAATTATAAAAAACCTGTTTTAGTAATATAAGATAGATTCGGATGACAACCAGCCGCTAATTCCATTTTGCAGCCTCACAAATTTCCATTCTGAATTTGTTTCACCATCTCCGGCCGCCAAATCTACCCTTACCTCGTAACCTTCAAAGGCATTGGCTAGTGGTTCGGAATCTTCGTCAGGATTTTCGAAAACTGTAACTTGTCTGTCGATAATAACACCTGTACCAAATCTGTTTTCAGTGTAATTCAAATAGACAGCACAAGAGAAAATAAAAACTGAGAGTAACAATCCCGCTGCAGATGATTTTTTAAATACACTTTCGCGATGCCTGTAAAACCAGGCTGCAATTAATAAACCGGCTGCAATATTCAGGAACAAAAATCCTGTCAAATACAGATTTCGTAAACCAATATTTTCAGACAAAAATTCAAAAAAACGGTCCCATGGCAGTTT
>SLAU01000142.1 GCA_007126675.1 Balneolaceae bacterium | reverse complement strand
GGCTATCCGATCGTGATCGACTTGGACTTTTACGGACTGAAAGCCGCCGCTCAGGCTTTCTCGGATGTGTATAACAAAGAAGTTTTGTTTTCGAGAGAAGGCGGATCGATACCCATTGTCGCCGATTTCAAAAAAATACTTGGCGTAAACTCTATTCTGATGGGGCTTGGATTAACCAGAGATGCATTGCATTCACCAAACGAAAGTTTTTCTCTAAAAGATTTTCACAGAGGAATTAAAACATCGGCCCGGTTTTTCGAAATATTGAGTGAGTATAAATGAAATGTGGTTGGTTTTAGGGTTTGATTAGATAGTTTCTCTCTCTTAAACGCAAGTCCGATCAAAGAATCAATTTATAAAGTCCGTCTGTATTCTTATGGCCATTTTATGGAAAAATTATATCGAAAAAATAAGGAGTTGAATATGAGGTTAATTAGTAGATTTTTAAATCAATTCAATACTCAGAGGGTCATCCCCCGGATAAAATGCTGAACGCATTTTATCATCCCCCTTCGAAGGGGGACTATTGGGACACAATGGTTATACTCTCTAAACCACAGTCAAAATATTATCTATAAGGCGGGTTTCGCCGGCATACACTGCTCCGGCAATCAGGTATTTTTCTCCTTTTGTCAGCTCGGTTACCGGCTGTAATGTATCTGAGGTATAGACATTTAAGTAATCTACTTCAAGCCCCTTGGCCTCAAGCTCGTCTTTTTGATGTGATATCAGCAAGGCCGGCTTGTGAACTCCTGACTTTATTTGATCGGAAATAAAACTTAATGTACGATACAGGCTTGGGGCTATTAATCGTTGTTCATCGCTCAGATAAGTATTTCTGCTGCTGAGTGCTAATCCGTCATTCGCTCTAATAATTGGTGCCATTTCCAGATCTACAGCGTGATTGAACTCCCTGACCATCTGCTTAATGATTTGAAACTGCTGATAATCTTTTTGCCCGAAAACGGCAACATCCGGCTCAATAATGTTGAATAGTTTGTTTACGATCAGCAGTATACCCTCGAAAAACCCCGGCCGGCTCGCGCCACACAAATGCTTATTTAATTGCTCGATTTTTATTTGAAGATATTTCTTCTCATCGTACATCTCATCTTTTGAAGGAGCAAATACCACAGAAATATTTTCATTGGCGCAAACTTTAAGGTCTTCTTCAAGTTGCCTCGGGTATCTGTCGAAGTCTTCGTTGGGCCCAAACTGCTCCGGGTTCACAAAAATAGAAGCTACAAGAACATCTGACGATTTTGCTGCATGACTGAAAAGAGAAATGTGCCCCTCGTGCAATGCACCCATGGTTGGAACAAACCCGATCGTGTTGCCGGCTGTTTTTATCTCTCTGATTTTTTCTCTTACTTCATTAATACTATGGCAAACAGCAACTTTCTGATCCGTTTTCATCATGTTTTTCTGGATTCTGATCAAAAAAGAAGCGGCACTCGATTTGTGCCGCTTTTATAAATAGAATTAAACGCGTCAGATTGCACGATCCGTGTCAAAGTCTTCGAGCAGCTGTTTAACACGGGTCGTAAACGCTCCGCCATGCGCTCCATCAATAATTCTATGATCGTAGCTCATGGTTAAGTACATCATATGGCGAATCGCGATCATATCACCATCGGGTGTTTCCCGGACTACCGGACGTTTTTCGATTACACCGGTTCCCAGAATTGCTACCTGAGGCTGATTTATAATCGGTGTACCCATCAGGTTACCGACACTACCGTAATTTGTTAGCGTGATGGTACCGCCAACCAGGTCATCCGGGCTAAGCTCTTTATTGCGTGCTTTGTAAGCAAGATCGTTTACTGCTTTTGCCAGCCCTTGCAGGTTTTTGTCCTGTGCCTGCTTGATGACCGGAACGATGAGTCCGCCCTTACCACCTTCGCCCAGGGCAACCGCAATACCGAAGTTTATATCTTTTTTGAGGATAATTTCGTCGCCATCAACCGAGCTGTTGATTAATGGGTACTCACCGATCGCTTGAATAAACGCTTCAATAAAGATTGGTGTAAACGTGAGACGCACTCCGGTTTGCTCCTGGAACTTCTTCTTATTAGCGTTTCTCCACTTCACAATATTCGTAACATCCACATCACTGAAGGTAGAAACATGAGCTGATGTCTGCTTTGAGCGAACCATATGCTCGGCAATCATCTTGCGCATGCGATCCATTTTTATCACTTCAACATTTTCGTGCGGACGCTGAACATTCAGTTCACCTGCAGAAATTTTACCGTCGCCTCTTTGAGATGTTTGTGATGTCGGTTTTTCAAGTGAGCTGCTTTTCGCTGCTGGCGCAGATACTTTTCCGGCTTTCCGGTCTTCCAGGTATGCCAAAATATCTTTTTTAGAAACCCGGCCGTCTTTACCGCTTCCTTCAATTGATTCCAGTTCTTCCTGTGAAATTCCTTCCTCTTTTGCGATCGAACGTACAAGTGGTGAGAAAAAACGACCGTCACTTCCGATTCGCTGCGGTTCCGATCCGCTCTCAGCAGCAGCCGCTGCAGGAGTTTCCTTCTTCTCTTTTGCGGGAGCGCCGTTAGTTTTTTCTTCAGCGGCGTCTGGCTTCGCTTCTTTTTTCGCCGGGGCAGCATCACCGGTTGCTGCTTTTCCGGTTGCGATAATAGCAATTGGCTGGCCTACTTCCACAGTTTCGCCCGCTTCTACCAGTATTTCAACAAGTGTGCCCGCTTCGGGTGAAGGCACCTCAGTATCCACTTTGTCGGTTGCAATTTCGAGCAGCGGTTCATCCACTTCAATTTTGTCTCCCACGCTTTTCAGCCATTCAATAACTTCGCCTTCCAT
>SLAU01000317.1 GCA_007126675.1 Balneolaceae bacterium | reverse complement strand
CGTGAAGGTGACTATGAAGAAGCGGCATACTGGCTCAAGTTTGGTGAAGACAATATTCCGTTTCGTGAAGTTGAAAATGACTGGACGATTCCGTCACTCTACGCATATCGCTATATGAGAAGCGGAGTTGATGACAGAGCTGTACGTTTGTCACAATTTATTGAAGACAGGCTGCTGCATCATCTAAGGTATGATATGAAAGAGTTGGAGGATATTGAGAGGAAAATTGACCGGTATAATGACCGGGCACAGGAAGCACGGGCTAATGCACGGATGGACCGCTTCAGATCGTTTCAAAATCGTGCGCAGCGCGAGCAGCGTAACAGGCAAAGAATGATGCAGGATGTCAGCTCCAGAGTGTTTAAGTTGGCCATACTTCAACATGTTTATTTTGAAACCGGAAATGATGAACTGGCTGAAGATTTATTGCTAAGAGTGGACGAGTTAACGGATGGTCGTTTACCATTCCCAACAACTCCGGAAGAAAGTGCAGAAGAAATAAACCGATTTAACCTCGGAATTTAATCTTATGCTTCAGGATTGTATATTAATCAGTAGTACGTCAATATAAAATTGTAAGAGGTCTTTACTTACTGGTATGATTCACGAATTCACAAAAGAAAATATCGATGCCATTGGCAAGGTTTTAAATGCAAAACCTAAACCAATAGGTGAGGACGTATTCCGGCTTGAGCTAATCAATAAAGAAGAAAATCTGCGCCTTGCGCTCGAAATTCATCTTGGGCTTGAAGTGGACAGTAAAAAAATGAACATGGTTTCCGTTTACTCCGGCGGAACATTCCTTCAGCTTCATAACTGTACTGCGTTTATCGCAAGTGACCTGCTAAAACAAGTAACCTTTTTTGGCAAACAGAGCGGCCTCACTTCAGGTTTAATCGTTGAAGAGACAGCCGGTTGCAGCCTGTATGCAAACGTGGGAGATGAAGTTCTCGCCGGCGATTTCACCAGTTTACCGGAAGACCTGATGATGTGTGGTGTAGCACTTTCACTAACCGAATCTGAAGGACTCGACGGGTTCACATTTGAAGATGACCAAATTTCCTGACCTCCCCCACAGTTCCGGACAGCCCGTTTTTGATCTTTTCAATACATCCGGATTAACTCTGCCTGTTAAGGAAGCAGAAATTCAAAAAGCTATTTCTTTAATCGAATCCGGAGAATCAGTGTCATTCTCACATATTGAATTTGTATTCGTTAATGAGGATGAAATTCAGGAGATAAATAAAAAACATCTTTCCAGAGATTATGTGACCGATGTTATCAGCTTTCGATTTGATGAAGGGAACTCAGATTCAATTGAAGGAACCATTTATTGCTGTGCACAAAGAATAATCGAACAAAGCAGAGAATTTAAAACTGACGAAAAAGAAGAGTTTTTGAGGATCATCATTCATGGTCTGCTTCATTTAACCAATTACAATGATGATACGGATGCTGCAAAGAAGCAGATGACAGCGCTTGAGGATGAATATTTGAGTAAGTTGGTATGAAGTAGATTTATGTCGGAGCAAGTAAAGAGTCCCCCTTTGAAGGGGGTATGGCAGCCGGAGTAAAACCGACGGGTGCCGGGGGGATGATCTTGTCGAGCTTTGATTAATTTAGCGCATGATTGATTTTAGAATATTGTAAAGAATGCATGCTTTTCCACATAGTATATACATTAAGGATTGGGATAAAAACTTGAATTCGAGGCCATTTTAAAATTTTTGAGTCAATTCAATACTCGGATGATCATCCCCCTCGTCACGCTGAAGCGTGACTCCCCCTTCAAAGGGGGACTTTCTATATTTAAGTTTTTTAATTCGATTCAACACTAAACAATAATCAGCCCTGAATTGTAACTTCTGCACCTCATTCATCGTCTTTAATACTGTTCCTTAAACATTACCTCACAACATCATCTTTGGAAGTTCAAAATCAACCTATTCGGATATTACGATATTTAAAGCCCGTACCCTGGCTGTTAGCTGCCATCTTCATTTTTTCTTTTTATTGGGATTTTGACGGCCGTGTTTTTCAGTTATTGAACTACGAGTATTCTATTGAAGGAATTTTAAGGATTGTATCGGTCAGCGGACTGATTGGCTTTTTAACCAACTGGACTGCAATTACCATGTTATTCAGGCCAATTGAAAAACGTCCGCTGCTGGGACAGGGTCTTATTCCCTCTCATAAAAAAAGAATCGCTCACCGGCTTGCCAAAACCGTTTCTGATGATCTTGTGAATTCTGAGATGATCCGGAAAAGTGTTGAAAACTCTGATTTGGTTAAAAAATTACGGGAAACTTCGCTCCGGTCTATTTCGGATCTGTCAAGAGATCCGGAATTCAGAAGTAAAATTAAAACCTGGGTGACCGACTATACGCATCAGTATTTCAACGATCCGCAAAACAGGATGGAAATCAGCCGAAAATTATCGGCAGAGATTGATACCAGGCTTCAGGACAAAATCATTGAAAAAGCTGCATTGAAGATATACAGCTTCATCAAACAGCGCGATCTGTACGATTTAATCAATGAAGCATTACTTGAAATTCCTGATTCCATTAAAAAGAATATCGACGACTTCGACAGTTATTTCGAGAAATTGCCGGCAGTGCTTGGTAAGAACACAGATAATGCAGACGAACTATTGAGCAACTTATTGAATAACTTAATCGATCAGCTTGATATCTATACACTTGTTGAGGAAAATCTCAACAATTACAATGAGCAAAAGCTGGAACAGATGATCAGAGGCGCCACCAATGAACAGCTCAAAACGATTCAATATCTGGGCGCGATATTGGGAACTATCGGAGGACTGGTTATCTGGCAACCGGTATTAAGCCTGATTCTGATCGCTAT
>SLAU01000062.1 GCA_007126675.1 Balneolaceae bacterium | reverse complement strand
TCATTATAGTATCGAGTATCGGGTAGTGAGTATTGAGTATTCAGGGCCGATTATTTCAGCATCTGCGATTAAAAGATTAGCCACGGAATACACGGAATTCACGGAGGGTTATTACATAATTCCGTGTACTCCGTGCCCTCCCTGTCCCTATGGGGCGTGGCTAAAAAGAATTATGCAAAGCTGAAGTATTTACTCTCAACATCATTCACTCCCGCTCTTTCACAAAACCAAATCACATCAAGATCTCAGTGTTTTCGATTTGAAATCAGAATATCAATTCGTTTTATGCAAAATCACTGTTGAACGCCAAAAATAAAAAACAACGTTATACTGCTCAGAGCGTTCTATTTTATAACTATAGATGATGATCTATCCAAATTATGAATATGTGACCCAATTAAATTATATTGAATCATAAATTAAGGCACGCCACATGAAAACTGTTACACTTACATTACCGGATTCGACCAACGAGAAAGATGTTAAGATGCAACTTGCAGCACAGCTTTTTGAGAAGGGAATCTTTTCCGCTGGTCAGGCCGCTGAGCTGGCTGGTATGTCTAAACGCAAGTTTTTAGAAAACGTGGGTAAGTATGGTGTATCTGTATTTGGTGAGACGGCAAAGGAGATCAGAAAAATAATGGATGACTAAAATTATCATCTCAGACACAAGTTGCCTTATTGCTTTGAGTAATACCGGGAATCTCAACTTGCTCAAAGAACTTTATCAGGAGATTGCGATTACCCAAGAGGTTCAAAAAGAATTTGGTGAACCTCTCCCGAATTGGATAAATGTTCAAAATGTCAAAAATAAAGAGCTACAAGCTAAAATAGAGAAATTGCTGGATAAAGGAGAGGCCAGCTCAATTGCTCTCGCGATAGAAAATCAAGATTCAATACTAATTATTGATGATATGAAGGGCAGAAAGGTTGCAAAATCATATAAGATTGAACTGATAGGTACAATTGGTGTGATTATGACTGCCCACAAAAAGGGCATCATAGCGGATGGTATCAATGTTTTGTCTGAACTGATCTCTGCCGGTTTCAGAGTATCGGATGATCTTCTTGATGAGCTAAAGAAAAAATATGGGAAACTCTAAACAATATTGATTATTCAAAGTGTAAGCTTCACCATTTTTCAGGCAACTTAAAAGTAGAGAGTTTCAGTTAAGTTACACATTCGATGTGTGTTTTGTAACCCAGCAATTTGTGTAGTCGTTTATGATTATAATCGTGTTCCCGTTGTTGGGGTTTTTCTCGCATACCATATCACTTAATAAATAGTGGAAATAAAAGAAATATCCGGTTCTCCACACTCCCTGCCCTCCGAAGTTCTTGCCCACCGAAGTTTCAACGAAGGAGAGTTAACGTAGGCGGGCCTGCCCTCCGTATTTTTAACGTAGGAGCATCCGACTCTCCCACTCCCACCGCTTCTGCTTTTCGCAGTTGTTGAGTTTGATCTCCTGCATCCCCTGGATGAGCTGGATCACCGTACTCTGGTTGCTGGAGGAGATCCCGAAACGTCGATGATCGAGCTCACGCCTTTTTTTCAAAAACAGGACGATCCAGATCACATAGAGCGTACTTGCCACAAGGAATACGGTAAAGATCATCATATGATAGTACGCCAGCACCAGGGAAAAAACCAGCAGGTTTACAAATGAAAAGAGCGTACTGAGCGACTGGCTCGTTAAAAAGTTCTGTATGCGGGCGTGGTCGCCCATGCGCTGCATAATATCGCCCACCATTTTGGTGTCGAAAAAGGGCATGGGCAGCTTCATCAGCTTGATCAGGAAATCCGACAGGATGGAGATGTTGATGCGCGTGCTGATGTGCAGCAAGATCCACGAGCGGATAAACTCCACCACGGTGCGCCCGAAAAAAAGCATGAGCTGTGCCATCAGGATCAGGTAGATAAAGTTGATATCCCTGTTCTGGATACCGATATCGACCACCGCCTGAGTGAGAAACGGAAAAATGAGCTGCAGAATGCTTCCGGCAAGCAGGCCCAGCCCCAATTGTAACAACAGATTTTTGTAGGGCAGAATATAGCGTAACAGGTTGCCGAAGCTTAGACGGTTATCGGCCTCTCCTTCAAGGTCGTGAAATGCCGGCGTGGTATAAAGCAGAAGGGCAATGCCCGTACTGCTGCCATTATTCCGACTGTTGAGCCAGTGTTTTAAAAATTCCTCTTTTCGATACGTTACTTTACCCTGTGCCGGATCGGCAATATAGACTTTATCCCCCTTGATACGGTACACCACCACAAAGTGAACCTGGTTCCAATAGATCACACAAGGCAGTGCCGCTTCTTTTTTTAGCTGCTCCCAGGTCAGTTTCGCCCCCACCGTCCGGAACCCGATCTCCTCTGCCGCCTCACTAATGCCCAGCAGCGACACCCCTTCCCGATTGATGCCGCTCTTTCGCCTCAGAGTATCCATAGAATAGCTTCGGCCGTGATGTTTGGCCACCATCCGCAGGCAGGTGGGACCGCAATCCATTTGGTCGTGTTGTTTGTAAAAGGTAAACTTCTTCATTAATAAAATGTGCATTTACACCTCTTCAAACTCAATACGGTACCGCACAATTTGTTGCAAGCCGGTTTCTTCATTCGTCTCACGAGTGTATATATATTCGTTTTTCACTACTTCAATCGGTTCATTCCGGGGCCATTCAAAACGTGTGATCAGCTCGCCTGTGTTTTCCAAAACCCACCATTCATAGATGGTCATATCGTCTACTGTGGTGGCAACCCAAAGCCGGTCTTGATCATCGATTTTCAGATCTGTCAGAACCGGCCAGGTTTCTGGAAGGTTAATCGATTCCATGAGGCTGATAAGTCTGTCTGAAACTCCCGCTTCAACTGCGGTTTCAGGTGTTAATAATATTTTATTGATCGGATATAAAAAGGCAGATTGGTATTCTCCATACGGATTAAAAATTTTCACTAAAAAATAATCCGGTTCTGCTAAATAAAATTGATCTTTACTTGTAAATCCTTTTAGTACATGTCCGAAAAATTCTTTTATGTTATATACAATACCTAAATCTGTAATAATAGCACTTGTGAATTCATACAGTTCTTTTGATATATTCCCATCATCACCCAATAAATAAAATAAACTGAGCAACTCAATATTCTGAAAGGGTTGGGTTTTTTCTGTAGTTGCATGCTTTACAAATTCTGCAATTAAGAAACCATCATCCCTTACATGCAGATTTCTTATTTCGGGAAATGTTCTTGAAAGTGCCTGATAGCTGCTTTTGTTTCCGCCTAATGACACTGTTTTTGACAAAGCCAGACTGTCAAGTGAAAATATATTTAATCTGTGCATTGTCGAATCAAAAACGTATAATTGATCTTGACGTATCTGCAAGCTTTTGATAAAATTAAATTCTCCTGGCCCCTTACCATCTCTTCCAAGCCGTTCTATATACTTGCCGTCAGGGTCAAAAGTATATAGAACCATATTACCTATATCTGCGATGTAAACCCGCCCTCGCCTATCAACGGCCACATCAACTATTCTTCCAATTAAAACTTCATTAGAATCACCATATATGGCATCTAATTGGAAAGAAATCTTTACTGCAGGTTTTGCATCTACTGAATAAACGGTAAGATTTTCCAATTCCTGAAACCGATCAAGCAATTGATCGTTCTTTTGATGGTTACACCCCCAAAAAAGACTGAGCAATGGAAGAAGCATCCATTTATTAATTTGTCTTAAGTTTTTCCGAGAACGCGAAAAGATTTCATTAAATAAATACTTCATTTTTCAGTCTAATTAAGAAACTCAATAGTTTTTAGAGGACTTTTCACAACCTTTCGTTTAGCAACATCTACACTTCCCTGAACTCGAAATACTCATTAAGATACTTCAGTGTTGTGGTTTTAGAATTCGCACATACTTTGATCCTACCAACCCTGGTTTATCAAAGCCCTCTAATAATCCTCGACTTTCTATATTGGAGAGGAAATTGAATTTAAAGAAAAGTTTCACTGTTGAAGGCCTTGTAGGTAACTACTTTTCGTCTGATGGAAATTGAGCACAACCTTCGCACATGGCCCAATTTGCACACGACTCAGTACATTCCTGCAAAGTCGATAAATTGCAACTCCATTGAACGCCCATCATTTTACAATATATATTTCCGCCACCGGCCATAATCGATTTCATTTCGCTACGGCTTAAAACACCTTTTACTGTACCTGTAAAATTTGATTTAATCATCGTTTTATCCTCGCTTTTATTAAAAACCCGTTTCGCCATTCGGCAGGGTACGGATCAAAATATTACCCCTGTTTGATTATTCAAACATTCATTTACTTCTTTTGAAGTTCTGGCATCATTGATATTAACTTTATCATTTTGAGTTTGGCATTAATCTTCCAGATCAAACCTGAAAAGGTATTGCCAGTTTCCTGCGTAATATCTGTTAACACCTTCCTCTTTATAAACCTCATTAATAACTGCATACTCTTCCTCACCGTCTGCTTTAAACCGGTAACGTGCTGCTGCTTCATAATGGTTCTGGTTAATTTTTCTCAGATAGATTAAATCAATTCCAATGGTTATAAACAGGCTCCCGTCATCAAAAATCTTAAATTGAGAAAGCGGCATTCTTCCCCCATAACCTTCATTTCCCTGCGGTTTAAAGAAATCCAACTTTGGAATATCCATATCATCAAAAGCCGAATATTGAAAAATAAGTGTATGCTTATGTTCAAAATTTTCGCCAAATAAAAAGATCCATGGAAGCGGATGATAGGTAGCAGCAATTTGCCCGGAAAGATTTACAGAAAAAAAAGGATTGTTATATACATTTGGCTGATATCCCGGCGGAATAATTCGTGGCAAAAGAACAGAGAGTGTATCGCTCAGCCGATTATTATGAGTTACGGCAATTAACCCTTCTGACGGATGTGTAGGAACAAAGCCGGTGCTTCTGTGATTAGCCGTTAACAAAATATGATCATTTACTGCCAGCGCTTTTGAAGTTCCCACCGGATGGTATTCATCAATATACCCTGCAGGTTCCATATTTTCATCGAATTTTATGATTCTTGCATTGCCAAGATCGGCGAGGTAGATGTTCTCACGATTACTACTCAATGAGCCTGGAAATTGATGCTCCGCCGGCCCGCTGCCAGATCGGGTAAATGGGCCACTTACATTTCCTGTTTTATCTAATTTAAAAACCCCTTCCGACTGCCGGTCATATACATAAAAGTTATCTCTAAACAAGGTAAACAATGTTATTTGAGCGATTAACGGTTGGTTGACCGACTTCTCATCAAAAGTTGAATAAATAATATCCTGCTCAGCAACAACAATCGGATATACCGGTACTTCATCAAGATTTATGTATTGAAAAGATGCACTGCTTACAAAATCATTGAGTACCTCAGATGGAGTTTCCGGAACCGGGTTATTGGAACCGCTTGAACATCCCAGAAAACTAATGAGGATGATTAATAAAGAGAATTTATGCCTATCCATTTGATCATCAATTTGAAAGCTAAAAACAGGATTGGGATGCTGTATCCAACCCTGTTTATTAGCTCTGATTAGAACTTATAGTTGATGCGGACATTGTCCCCCACATGCAGTACCCCCGTATTGGCCGCTCCCACTATAATACTGTGGACCGGTATCACAATTTACAGACTACGTCATATCACTTATTAAATAGCGGCCAAATAAAAAAAGATCTACGGTTCTCCACACCCACTCCCTGTCCTCCGAATCCGTCGGCTGACGGAGAAGGAGGAGCCCACGCTCCCATCAAAACCAGGATCAAAATTAAACTTGTACCCAGTCCCCAGATGACCACGGTGGCAAGGTCGTTCCAAAATTCGTTGCTCCCGATCAGTACCATCGGCAGCAGGCCGCCCATAGTGGTCAGCGAGGTGATCATCACCGCGCGCATCTTGTTACGGTACACCCGCACCCAGCTCCGCAGCCCGTGGATGCCGAGCGACCGGCAGCGCTGTTTTTCGTGGATCAGTAAAATGGAGTTGTTCACCACCACCCCCACGGCCAGCAGCGTTCCGGCAATGGCCCCCTGGTCAAAGTTGATGTCGTGATATAATGCCCCCATCATCACACCGATCAGGCTCAGCGGAATAGCCAGGATCACCACCAGCGGATCGCGCCAGTTTTCGAGCAGTGCCGATACAATCATCCACACACTCAGCACCGTAAGCAGAAACAACAGCATGTAATTTTCGAAGCTTTCGGTCTGCCCCCAGGTAAAAAAGCCGGTTCCGAACTGGATGGAGGCGCCCACCGGCACCGGTACTTCCTCCAGCACCGATTCGATATAGTTGCGCGCCAGCCGGTAGGGCCCCAGGAAATCAACCGTTACTACCCGCCGGTATGCCTGGTCTTCGCGGATAATCTGCGGCAGGGTTTGCTCGCGGTACAGGTCGGCCACTTCGGCAATGGTAAACAGTTTGCCCGCCCCGGTACGCGGACGGTTCACAAAATCTTCCTCGTAGGCACTTTGCACCTGGTCGCGCCCGATCAGGTATACCCGTTCACCGCCAAGATCCACCTGCCCGCGGATGTTGGTGGGATTGGCATCGAGCTGGATTGCATCCAGCACGGCGCGGCGGTCCAGTTCTTTCAGAGCCATGCGCCGGTCGTCAAGATCCAGTACATACTGGAACATATCATTGCGCATCCAGCCGGTGCCGTGGATGTCTACTTCGCGCACGCGCGGGTTGCGTTTCATCCGGTCGGAAATATCTTCGGCCAGCATCAGCAGTTCGTCATAAGAAAACCCGCGCAGCGTAATCCGCTGCCCCGAGATACCGCCGCCTAAACCGGTGCTGAACCCATCACCCAGTCCCGACACCGAGATCCCCGAATTTCCCGTTCGTGCCGCCAAATAGATCGCCTCGGCATAATAAACGTAAGGTTCACCCCGGAACAGGTACTCATCTTTTATATAAAAAGTGAGCCGGGCGCCGTGAAACTCGGAAACTTCCGTTTCATAATAATCGAACGCTTCGGCATAGGGCGCGGCAATCAGTTCAAAGTTGCGTGCCATCTTATCGATCTCTTCCAGTGGTGTACCCTGCGGCGTGCGGATGTTGATAAAAATACGCTCCTGCTGGCGCGTTCCCCACGGAGAACCGAAGTACACCTCGTTAAAAAACCGGTAGCTGATGCCCCCCACCCAGGGATCAATATCGCCGCGGTTATCAAAATAAGTTTGGGTAAATTCCGGCCAGCGCGTCTCCTCCCAATCCGGTTCCTCGATGGCAAACAGCGGGATTCCTATCACCGCAACCAGGGCAGCCAGCAGCAGCCACCGCACCTTATATCGACACCAGAAAATGCGGGTGAGTGCGCTGTTCAGCATTCGGCTCAATTTCTTTTTTAACACGCGTTCGCGGCTTTTGGCAGTAGCCGGTACCAGCCAGACCAGCGCGTAAGGTATCCAGCTGAGTGCCACCAACACCGAAGATACAAGTGTAAGCGTAAGTGCAACCGCCAGCGGAACCAGGAACAGCTGCAGCTCTTCCATCGCAAAAAAGAGGGGAATAAAAATACCCACGGTGGTAAGCGTGCTGCCGAACACCGGTACAAACGAATAGGGCAGCTCCTCCTTTACATGGGCCAGCCGTTTTTCGCGCGATTCGGGCAGTCGGGGGTTGAGCTGCTCAAAAACCACCACGGCGTTGTCAATAATCATCCCCAGCGCCACGGTGAGCCCGGCAAGAGTAAGCACATTTAGTGTGTAGCCGCTGAAAAAGAGAATGGAGATACTGATCAACAGCGAAAACAGGATGCTTCCCAAAATCACAAACGGCGCACGGAAGCGGCGAATAAACAGCAGCAGGATCAGGAACACCGCCAGCAGGCTGAATACCGACTGGTACTGCAGGTCGGCGAACTGTTCACGGAGTTCTTCGGTGGAATCGCGTTCGAGCTGCAGGGTTATATCGCCCGGAAGAGTAGCGGCAATAGCATCGATTTCGCGGCGCATTGTTTCAGCCAGCCGGATCGCATCCGATCCGCTTTCCCGCACAAAAATCATGGTGAGGGCAGGTTTTCCGTTCAGCCGTTTAAGGCTGCGTACGGGGTAATCTTCCAGCTGCACGTCGGCCAAATCGCCCAGCCGCAGCTGACGGTGGCTGCCCGGAACGGCAATCAGCATTTCGCGTACATCTTCGGCTGATTGAAACCGTGGCGGAACCAGCAGGCTGTAACGATTGCCGCCCTGCTCCGTAAACCCGCCGGACCGCCAATTCAGATTATCGCGTACCTGGGTCATCACTTCGGTTGACGAGATTCCCATCCGTTCCATCACCGGGCTGTTGAATCGCAGCGTTAGCGCAGGGTCTTCAGCGCCCTCAATTTCGATTTCAGCCAGCCCCTCGAACCCAAGCAGGCGCAGCCTGATCTGCTCTGTTGCCAGCCGGTAAAGTTCGCGTTTGGTGCGGTCGCCGCTGATGGAGTAGGCCATAAAGGTTTCCTGCTCCTGCAGTTCCTGCGGCACCGAACGGTTGATGACGGGACGCCTCACCGCGGGCGGAAATTCGTCACGCAGCCCGTATAAATACTCCTGCAATTCCAGGATGCGGTATTCTACCGGCGTGTTTTTTTCGAATGTGATGGTAACACTGGACCGTCCCTCGTTCGACACCGACCGGATCTGCTCCACATTGCGCAACCGCGTAGCCACCGATTCCACCCGGCGTGTAATCTCCTGCTCAATCACTTCGGGCGACGTGGCATCCCATTGGTAGCTCACCGTAACCGAAGGCAGCCTCAAGTCGGGCGCCATCTCCACCGGGATATTCATCCACGCAGCAAACCCCACCACCGCCACAAGCATGTAGCTGAGAGAGATGAAATATTTTCGGCGGAGGATTTTATTCATTTTATGAGTGAGAAGGCAAAAGTGAAAGGTGAAACGTGAAACGTTTTAATAGGGGCACGATCCCATTCCCCCCTAATAAGGGGGGACACAGGGGGGTGTATTTGTAGTTATTCGCTTGAATCATGTCAATCATTTCTGATTATGCCTTTAGATTCTTCATGTGTACGGATCCAGCCTTCAATCGACATTAAAACGTTGTCCATATCTTTCTTTACTTCCAGATCATCAAACCGAAGTATAGTTAAGCCATTTGTTTCCAGCCAATGTTGACGATTCATATCGTATTCAAAACTATCTTCATCATGTGATTCACCATCAATTTCAATCACAAGCTTTAGTTTGTTGCAGAAAAAATCAACAATGTAATTTCCGACCGGTTTTTGTCTGAGAAACTTATAACCGAGCATCTTCCTGTTTTTAAGCTCTTCCCATAAAAGTATTTCGGATAGCGTTGAGTTGTTTCTCAGCTTCCGGGCTAATTGTTTTAATTTTGGGTTGTAGTGAATTTTCATTTTATAGAAAGTTGGTTTGACACCCCCCCTGCCCCCCTTATTAGGGGGGAATGGGACTGTGCCACTAAGTAACTACTTAATCGATTAATTCCTCCATCACAATCTGTCCGGCCATGCGGGGGATTACGCGCTGCAGGTGGCTCAGGGCAAAGTGGCGGTCAACGGCGAGGGTGTCGCCGGGGGAAATTTGATCGTGGTTGATGATCGCCCAGTCGGATGTTTGCTTTTCCGGTTCTACGTAGACCCACTCCACGATATCGCCATTCAGTTTAAAGACGAGGGTACGTCCGCCGTCGCGCTCCAGGATGGCTGCCCGCGGCACGCGGGCAATGCCGGCATGCGATTCAATCATTATCCGCCCTTCTACGGTCATCCCCGGTTTTAACACACGGTTGTCGTTTTGCACTTCAACCACCGCCTGACCGGTTTTACTGTCAGAATCAACAATGGGCGAAATAGCGCGAACAATCCCGGTTTTGCGTTCACCGGCCGGTGTGGTAATTTCTGCCTCCATTCCGCGAGAGAGCCTGTTCAGTTCCGATTCCAGGATATCGAGGCGTATCAGTACAACGCGGTCGTCTACCAGGCGGCCCAGTTCTGATCCGGCCTGCAGATACGCCCCTTCCGAGATACGATCGGGCACCGATAACTCTCCCCCAAACGGGGCTTTCATTTCGGTGTAGGTCAGATCCAGCCTGGCTCGTTCGAGGGCTACTTCCGCTTCGGCCAGCCCGGTGCTGATGCGCAGCATCCGGTCGTCGCTTTCCCTGAAACCGCCTTCACGGTTTTCACGCTGGCGCCGTTCAATCGTATACTCTACATTAGCCGATTCATGACGGTTTTCCGCCTCGCGGAGCTGGTGCTGCCACTCCTGGTTATCGAACGCAAGCAGCAGATCACCCGCTTCTACCCGGTGGCCGTCATCCAGCACCGTTTCTTTTACAAAGCCACTGATCCGCGGGCGGATCACAATTTCGCGGCTGGCTTCCACCACCCCCTGGCTTTCGATATAGATTCGCAGATCGCGATCATCTGCCGTGGCAAACACCACTTCGGGCCGTATATCCACATCATCCGGCCGTTCCGGTCGCTCAGGATCATCGGCCCCGGCGCAGGAGGTGAGAATGGCTATGATTATGATAAGGGCAAGAAATAAATCCCCCCTAATAAGGGGGGTGAAGGGGGGTGTATCTCCCTCCCTAATAAAGCCTGTCCCGACCCTTCGAGAGGAGGATTGAGGGGGGTGTCTTTCTATATTCATCTTAATCTTTCTTTTATCCATAGCTACCCTTTTAACTAATTTTTTAAATTTTCCCGGTTGCGAATCCAGCCTTCAATCGCCATTAAAACATTTTCCATATCCTTTTTAACCTCCAGGTCATCAAATCGCAAAACTGTAATTCCCATCGATTCAAGCTTCTTCTGCCGGCCCATATCATATTCAAAACGATCTTCAGTATGGGATTCACCATCAATTTCGATCACAAGTTTCAATTTGTTGCAAAAGAAATCAACGATATA
>SLAU01000147.1 GCA_007126675.1 Balneolaceae bacterium | reverse complement strand
TTTTTACTGATTTCACGCCTGTGGGTTTTCATTCCCCCGGTTTCGATTATCACTGAGTTTTCAGGTAACTGATATTTATGATTTTCAGCAAGATCTAATAATCCGAATGCAGCTCCAAACAGGATAGGCTGTTTACCTGATTCAGTAATATCCTGCAATTCTTTTTGATCTAATGGCTGATTGAGCTCCAGGAAACGGCTTCTCTCATCTCCCGAAAGATCAATCAGATAGTTAAGCATCCAGAGTAAAGAAGATTCCGGATTATCATTGTAGCCGGGCGTGTAGCAGAGCAGTACTGAGTTTTCGCAATCAAAATGGTTACTGAATCCAATTTTGATCGATTTTTTATAGAGTTCCGGATCGAGCAAATGATGGCTGCTGCGCATCATATCTCCCGTCCCTGAGCTTCTGAAAGTCAGTTGCGGTTCACCATTTCCGGCAATCAATTTGGTGTCCTTAAATGCACGCACAGGTAATAAGGGAATATCATCTGGATCCGGAGTTATTTTATCATCAGGAAAGAAGTGCGAAGCAAACGTATTGTATACATTGCTTTCTGAACGTTTGTATTGGTAAACAAAATTCAGTTTTTCATCAAATGGAATGGAGTCATCAAATATTTGATCGGCTGAAGTAATCATACCCCGGGAAGTTCCATTTTAAAGAGTGAGCCGGAGGTAAGCAGGTAGGCGTTATTTCTGAAAATCACAAAGTCAGAAACTTCAATACTCCCATCAAACCGAAACTCAGCCGTTATCTCTCCGGTCCGGCTTAATCGTAATAATCTGTCGGGTTCAACCGCCCACATTGAGCCCTTAAAATATCTGACTGCATTGCGATTTGCGAATCCGCCCAAAAAGGATTCATAAATTCCTTCAAAATTGTACCTGTGCAGTGTACCGGTGGGCTTTTCCAAAATCAGCAGCTGATTTTGTGAAACAGTCATTTTATCCACACTCCCGATCAGATTAGACCGAAGGTCGTAGCTCATTTCATAATTTCCGTTTGAATCGAACTTATGAATCAAATGCCTTTCTGAGTTATAGACAAATAGCTCTCCCATTCTGTTTACAACAATTTTTTCGGGACGGAATGCAGATACTGATCGGATCTGGGCTGCAGAAATAGTTGAAAGAAATTGATAGCGCCTGTCGAAAATCTGAACCCGGTTATTGTTGCGGTCTGCTATGTAGATTTTTAACCCATTGGTTGCATCAACCGACAGCGGCCTGTCGAATTGATAATTACCTCTGCCCTGGTTGCCTGTAGAATCGATTCTTGTGCCATCCTGATCTAATACCAAAAACCTGTGGCGATTTTTTTCCACGATAAAAAGAGTACCTCGCGGAGTAACATCAATCGAAACCGCATTCTGAAATGAACCGCCTATTGGCGTTAATGATCCGGCCTGCCGGGCATCTGCATCCATTCTCGTGAAAAGAAAAATCCCAAAAACAAGAGTAAATAAAAAGCTATAGCCTCTTAAGACCTTTATGACCGATATCTTTTCGATAATATGCATTCGGGAAGGTAATTCTTTTAATGTTATCATACGCATGATTGATCGAATCCTCAAGAGTTTTGCCGCGGCCTACCACATTCAGAACCCTTCCGCCATTGGTTACCAGTTTCTGATCTTTGGTTGCAGTACCTGCATGAAATACAAGGCAGGTATTGTCAACGTTCTCAATACCGGTTATAATTTTGCCTTTTTCATATTTTTCAGGATAACCCTCGCTTGCCATTACCACGCAGGTTCTGTAACCTGGTTCAAATTCGGGTTCAATTTCCTGTAGTCTACCCTCGCATACAGCAATACAAAGCTCCAGAAAATCATTTTTTAAAGCGGGTAATATTGCCTGGCATTCCGGATCACCAAATCTGCAGTTGAATTCAACCACTTTCGGGCCGGTTTTTGTGATCATCAAGCCTGCGTATAAAATTCCTTTATACGGTGTGCCTTCACTTTTCATACCGTTAATTACCGGTCTGATGATTTTCTCCTCTGCTTCAAGTAACAGATCTTCAGTCATCAATGGTGCAGGACTGTAAGCTCCCATTCCCCCGGTATTTAAGCCGGTATCCCCTTCTCCTATGCGTTTATGATCCTGCGCATTACCAATAATTTTATAGCTTTCTCCATCCGAAATTGCAAACACCGAGGCTTCTTCACCTTCCATAAATTCCTCGATTACCAGTTTATCTGCTGCATTTCTTAGTGCAGGATCGGATGAAAGCTGATCGAGTCTTTCTTTTACTTCTTCAGCATCTTTACAAATAAATACGCCTTTACCGCCTGCCAGTCCATCCGCTTTCAAAACCGCCGGATAACTGTCTTGCTTCAACACGTATTCATAAGCTTTATCAAACTGATCGGAGGTGAATGTTTGATAACCGGCTGTAGGTATTCTATAACTTTTCATGAAGTCTTTCGCAAACTCTTTGCTACCTTCAAGTAAAGCTGCTTTTTTATCAGGACCAAAAACCTTGATATCGTGCTTTTTCAGGTAATCTGAAATGCCGTTTACCAAAGGTTTTTCAGGCCCTACGATCACTAAATCAACCTGGTTATCAGCTACAAATTTGCGAACAGCTTCAAAATCATCTGTGTCCAGATCTACATTGCTTCCGTGTTCGGCCGTGCCCGGATTACCCGGAGCTGTATACAGCTTATTCAATAGAGGTGATTGAGCAAGCTTCCAGGCCATTGTGTGCTCTCTGCCTCCTGAGCCGATCAGCAGAACCGAATAAGATTTAGCCATCAGGACAGATTTTCGGCAATTTCGATGATTTCAGAGAAACTATCCGGCTCAAGGCTGGCACCTCCAATCAGGCCACCATCAACATCGGGTTGAGAAAGCAGTTCCTCGGCATTACCGGGCTTCATACTTCCGCCGTAAAGTATTTGCATAGAATCTGCGGCGTCCTTGCCCCATTTCTCCTCTACTCTTGCCCTTATGAACTGATGCATACTTTGGGCCTGATCCGGTGTTGCAGTTTCTCCGGTACCGATAGCCCAAACCGGTTCATAAGCGATCACAATCTTATCGGCATCACCAGCTGAAATTGTTTCCAGAACTGCATCAAGTTGTTTTCTTACAACATTTTCCTGTTCGTTGGCTTTTCGGCTTTCAAGCTTTTCACCCACACAAACGATCGCTTTAAGGTTTGCATCAATAACTTTTTTCGCTTTTGCAGCTACTAAGGCACTGTCTTCTCCATACATTTCGCGCCGTTCGCTATGGCCAACGATAACATGGCTGCAACCTGCATCTTTAAGCATATTTATACTTACTTCGCCGGTATATGCGCCCTCGTCCTGATCTGACACATTCTGAGCTCCTGTGAGTAATGATGTTGATGAAAATTGGCTCTGTACAGCAGAAATTGTGACAAACGGCGGACAAATCAGTGCCTCATTTGTCAAATTCTTTCCGCTCCATGTTTTGGCCAGTTCTTCTGCTTTTTGTTTTCCTTCAGCGGGGCCTGCATTCATTTTCCAGTTCCCTGCAATTAAGTATTTTCTCATTATTCTGCCTCCTGTTCGGTTAGTATTTGTTGTAATCCGCGTACAATATCGTCGTATTGGGTTCCAATATAGCGTTGAATTATTTCACCCCTTTCATTCACTAAAAAACGTGTTGGAATCCGGTTCACATTATATCTGTCAAGTATTTCGTCCTGATCAAAACTGTCTGGTTCAACGACATCCCAAAGTTTCGGATGTTCTTCAAAAAATGCCTCTAAAGCCACACGGCTAGTGGATAAAGGTACAGTTACAATTCGCAGTCCAAACATATTATAAATCTGATAAATAGCCGTGGTTCTTTCGTATTGTTCCTGGTAAAGCGGATCATCAAAACGGGTAAACTCCAGAAGAAACGGAGTATTACTTAGTTCACCTGATGTGATTAATGATCCGTCTGTAGTCTCAAATTCGAACTGTGGAAATGGCTGACCGGGTGAAAGTACTTTCAGGTCATATTCAACATTATTTGCCCATTCAATGGCCCGTTCATTATCTGAGTAATCCAGTTTAAACTGAGTAAGAAGCTCTTCTGCGCGGTTTATACGCACACTGTCAAAATAGAGTTCAATTTTATCCATTGTAATTGACATCCTGTACTGCGGGCTATCCACAAGATCTGAGAGTTTTTCAAAAAATTGTTCAGCTCCTTCAATTCCATTTTCTGCCGTGTGGTATCTTACAGCGAGCCGCCTTACATCAGACGGTATTTCAGGATTATCATCTATTAACTCATTTAACCGCTGTTCAAAAAGTTCATTGTTCCAGCCATATAACAGCGTGAGTGAAGATGATGCAGAATTTCTGGATGCAAGCGTGCCCTGTTTTTGCTTATACAAGTCCCAGTACAGATCACTCCACTTCTGTAGTTCTTCTTCAATATTTTCAGGCTCCATTTCACCCGTGTTAATAAAAAGTGCTACGCGATTAAAATTTCGCTGTAATCTTTCAAATGTTTGATATGCATCATTCTCTGCCGAGCTTATCGAAGTGGTGCGCTCGGCATGGGGTAGTTGTGATTCCATATAAACAGAATCTCCATCAGCAAAAATCATATTAACCACACCGAGTGAGTTTCCGTAGCGTGAGATGAAAACCGGGTAAATTTGCCTCGTTTCAAACCTTGCTGTTCCTTCAAAAAATCCGGAAGTATCTGTTATGGCATGATAAATTGTATCGACGGGATTTCCCTGGGTATCCTGCAGGGCAGCGAGCAGCTCAATGCCACTATAGTCCTGGCTGTCATCAAGTTCGGGATCTACTGTAATTTTTCCGCTGAAGTAAGCCTCCTGAAGAGCAGGCTCTTCAGTTTTACTGCAACCGCCGAAAATTAAAATTACAATGAAAACCGGAACAGCATATGATAAATACTTCATTGAGATCTTAACAGTTAAGACTGGTTTAATTTTTGGATAAGCAGTTCACGAACCTGTTTTGGATTTGCCTTTCCTTTTGATTGCTTCATTACCTGCCCTATAAAGAATCCGATTAGCGCGTTTTTACCCTCTTTGAATCGGGCAACTTCATCCGGATTTTTGGCAATTACTTCATCAATGATCGGTTCAACAAAACCGGTATCTGATACCTGGAGCAGGTTCAGCTTTTCAGCAAGTTTCTCAGCTGATAACTCTTCGGTAAGCATTTCATTAAAAATCTTCTGCATTGCAGATGAGTTAATTTTATCCTCAGCTTTTAGTTTTATCAAACCGGCTAACCGATCAACAGAAATTGGAAATTCTCTTATTGTGATACTGCGCTCATTTAGTACACGAAGAACTTCCGTTAATATTACATTAGCAACTGCTTTTGCGTCATTATGTAATTCTAAAACATCCTCAAAATAATCGGCCAGATACCGATTTTCTGTCAGAATAGACGCGTCTTCTTTGCCTAACTTCAGTTCACTAATAAATCGCTCAAATCTGACGGAGGGCATTTCGGGCAGCTCAGATCGAATATCATTGAGCATCTCATCGGTGACCACAACCGGCGGCAAATCGGGCTCGGGAAAATACCTGTAATCATGGGCTTCTTCTTTCGATCGCATCTGGCGGGTTTCGAGTTTGGAAGCGTCCCACAGCAATGTTTCCTGAACTACTTCTCCGCCAGATTCCACAAGATCAATTTGGCGTTCAATCTCAAACTGTATAGCCCGTTCCACATTTCGAAATGAATTCATGTTTTTAAGCTCTGTGCGTGTGCCGAATTCCTTCTGTCCCCTCGGCCTAATCGAAACGTTTGCATCACAACGCAAACTTCCCTCTTCCATATTACCATCACATATTTCGAGATACTGAACTATCTGTTTTATTTTGGTGAGGTACGCGTAAGCTTCCTGCGGTGTTCGAATATCGGGCTCAGAAACAATTTCAATCAACGGTGTACCGGCCCTGTTTAAATCAACAAGTGTGTGATAAGGATCCTGATCGTGAATCGATTTACCGGCATCTTCTTCCATATGGATCCGGGTGATCCCGATAGTTTTAGAATATTCTTCCAGCTCAATATCCAGTTCACCATCAAAACAGATCGGTGTGTCGTACTGTGAGATCTGGTAACCCTTAGGAAGATCAGGATAGAAGTAATTCTTTCGGGCAAAAATTGACTTTTCCGCAATATTGCAGCCGGTAGCCAATCCAAGTTTTATGATATATCTAACCAAATTTTCATTTAAAACAGGAAGGGTGCCGGGATGCCCCAGGCAAAGAGGTGTTATTTGTGTATTAGGAGCCGAACCATATTCTGTGGTAACGGGTGCAAACGCTTTACTTTTTGTTAAAAGCTGTGCATGAACTTCGAGGCCAATTACAGCTTCATACTTTTTACTAGAAATCGTTGACATGTGGGATAAATTGATGATGCTACTTATGAGGAGGTAAAGATAGGAAAGTATTCAAACAATGTTCCAAATTGATTTGACTAACAAAAATTAATTCCTGTAAAGGGATTGCATTTGATTATAAACTTTATGCGCGCCCTACCATATATACCCAAAATTTTGTTAATTGAATTACCTGTACACTAAATTATTGGAGGCCACTATGAAACTGAAAATCAAATGTCTAATCATATGCTTTCTGTTTTCTGCTACTGCTGTTTTTGCTCAAACAGAATATGGCGCTTACCTAAAAATAGATTATCTGAACATTGACTTGGCCGAACACCATGAATTTCTTGATGATATAACCGGTAACCTTGCCAATCTGAAAGAACGCAGAATTGAAAATGGTGAAATTCAGGCCTGGTATTTTTATATCGTTGTATACCCGGGGCAACAGGCTACACCATATAACTATGTGAGTGTAACGGTATCTGATGATCTTGATGCGTTTGATTATCATAAAAAAGACCGGGATGATCATTTGATTGAAGAATCTATTGAAAATAAATATGGGATTTCCCGTTCAGAAATGTGGCGTGTACGAAATAGTGTTCATAGTTCAAATCTTGAAAGCCCAAGTACATATGCAATGATGGATTATATGAATGTTAACCTTGGGAGGGAGTTTGAGTATCAAATGCTTGAAGATGAAATTGCAAGGCCCCTGCATGAAACAAGAATGGAAAATGATATTATGGATGCCTGGGAAATGTATGAACTATTATTCCCCGGAGGCCTCTCCTATGGGTATAACTTTTTGACAGGTAATTTTTTCTCTGAACTGCAGCATCTGGAGTTTGGATTTAATGAAGAACTAATTATATCACAGCATCCTGAAACAAATGTGATGGAGTTTTTTGAAATGATTTGGTCAACCCGGGATTTGGTTCAGAGTGAGATTTGGCGACTTAAGGCGTACAGATAAAAACAAGGTTTCATCTGTATTTTATGACTCAGTACCATAAAGTTGTTGGGTGATACAATGGATACTGCCCTGCCCCCAAACAAGATCTGAACACTCGATACCCACAATATCCCGGTCAGGAAATAATCCTGAAAACAGTTCAATCATTTCGTCATCATACGTTTCATCATACAACGGGAGTAATAAAACCCCATTTGCTATATAAAAGTTAGCATAGCTTGCCGGTACATATTCTGATCCATCAACAGTTGTGCCCTCTATTTTAGTAACCGGCATCGGCATGGTTATAATGTTAAACGGATCACCATTTAAATCCGTAGCTGATTGCAATATTTCATAGTTCTCATGCAGGGCTTTATAGTTTACATCAGAACTGTCTTCGGGCAGTGCAGCTACAATTGTATTTTGATTTACAAAGCGGGCAATATCATCAATATGCCCGTCGGTATCATCTCCTGCAAGGCCATCTTTGAGCCAGATCACATTTTTAACTCCCAGATGTTCAGAAATAACAGATTCAATCTCCTGCTTTGAATATCCGGGGTTTCGGTTTGGATTCAAAAGCACAGATTCAGTGGTAAGCAGAATCCCATTACCGTTTACATCAATGGAGCCGCCTTCTAATACAATTCCCGGCCTGAACTTTTCTAACTGAAATTTTGAAGCCAAAAATTCAGGTATTGAATTATCATCATTCCACGGCGGGTATTTTCCGCCCCAGGCGTTGTATTCCCAATCGGTTATTGCATAAGCGCCGTTGGTATTCCTAACCATAATTGGTCCGTAATCCCTGGCCCAAACATCATTTACCGGCTGTTGGATAATCTCCAGGTTTTTGAGATTCTGGGAGGTGGCACTCAAAACTTTTTCAGCTCTTTGCTTTACAGAGCTGTTTGCTGCCAGCAGATACACTTTTTCATACTCAGCAAGAGTTTGAATAATATCTGAATAGACTTTTTCTACCCTGCCCAGCCTTTCACCCGGCCACGTTTCTCTGTTGTGCGGCCAGGTTAACAATGTGGCTGAATGCTTTTCCCACTCAGCCGGCATTTTGCATTCAGGCATTATTTTATAATCATCATTTTCCCAGAGAGCGATTCACCGCCTGCCAAAGAAACTCTGTAAATATACATTCCGCTTGATAATCCTGATGCATCAAACGTAAGCGTATGCGAACCTGATGAAAATTGCTGATTATCTGCTACCGTTGCCACACGCCTGCCCATTACATCAAATACTTCAACCGATACATTACTGCTTTCGGGCAAAGTAAAACGCAGGTTTGTAGTTGGGTTAAACGGATTCGGATAATTCTGCTCCAGTTCAAATGATGATGGCCTGTCGGCAATCTGATCATCGATACTTACAAGGCTTCTTGAAAAATCAAACCTTGTCCAAACAGGTGCATGGTCGGATGTTGTACTTGTATAATTCGCAACATATGATTGAACATTATCAACCCGCTGTGCTCCCTCAATATGGTCTTCAATCAGATCATGCGAAACGGTAATATGATCGATCATTGATTGAAACTGCCCTACCAAAAATGAAAATGCCCCGGCTTCTTCCAGCGATTTTGTAATCGTATAGTAATTTTCATCCTGCACAAAATTGTCATAGGGAGATGGTGCTCCGCCGAATGATGATTCGGTCAGCATATCATTGTAATCTCCTAAAAATATCACATTATCGCCTGTCCTGAACTGGTCAAGAAATGACTTCAATTGTGAGGAGGCATTTACCCGCCGCTCATAAGACTCCTGATCACCGAATGCTTTCGCGTGTATGTTATAAGAGTAGATTCTTCTTGTTATATCGTTTACAGTTGCATCAAACGTGAAAAAGAGTGGTAATCGTCCTGCCCAGTCAAAAGAGTTTTGCCCTGTGCTTAATTGTCCGCTATTCACAGAATCAATTACAGCCGTGCGGAAAAGATATGCGGTATTTTGAGTTTGTGAGTACCCTGCCCAAAAACCGGAAAACTCATCCAATGAATCAACCAAAGCTTCAAAACTTTGCAGACTGGCGATCTCCTGCAATGCGTATAAATCTGCATCAATTGTCCGGATTACTTTCAGAACATTGTTCATTTGAATGTCGAGATCACTTGGCCCGTTTTCGGTACTGCCAAACCATTCAATATTCCATGTAACCACATCAAAGGTTTGATCCATCGGTACATCATCACCTGGAATTGGGTCGGCTCCTAAATTGTCCCTGTCACGCGGCAATAGCTGAGCAGTTGATTGAAACTGACTTACAACCCCCGTAACATCAGTTTCGCCGAAAGGAATTTCCAGCCCGGCGATGTCCGTTCTTTGTTCAATTCTTACTAAGCCTGAACCGGTTTGCCCCTGGAATTGATAATTATTTCCCCCCTGAAATAAGCTGCCCGCATCATTATATAATATATTGTTAATGCGAACCAGCTGGCCCTGAAAATCATTTGAGTTCAATTCAACTTCTGTAATTTCCACAGGCTCAATGTCGCGGTTGCCCTCCGGATAAAATTCAAACTCTACATCATTTCCAACTATTTGAAGGAGTCCTGTACCCGGAGTTCCGCCCTGCTGACCGAATTCACCTAGCTCACCGGTAATAACAATAGAATCTCCCCTGGCAACGTCAAGCTGAAAACCGTCATTTCTCATTAAATCGCCATTATACCAAGCAAGTCCGCCGGTTTCATCCTGAAAATAAACAGGTCCGCCAAATTCGCTTGTAACCGTAACCCACCCTGTAACAGTTACATAGGTGCCAAGAGATTGCTGCCTTGCTTCTTCAATGGGTATAATTTCTGTTGACTGGGTATTTGATTCCTGTCCAAAACTTAAAGCGGTAGTTCCTATAAATAGAATTGCGAGTAGTAAAAATCGATTTAACATCCGATATAATTTTATTCAAAATTTAATTTTGTTCTAAAATATGTAATTCCGAGCGGAATCACTTCTCAAAATTTTTAAACCTGCTGTTTATAAAAGTTCTCTTTTCGTTTTAGTTTCTGTCGGTATATATTCCACGCAAAGAAATTTTGTTTGTATTTAGCATCTATGATAAACGAGCCCTGGTACGTACCCAGTAATTTAGGCTGGATTGAAGTTATATGCGGCGGAATGTTTAGTGGTAAAACGGAAGAGCTAATCCGCCGGGCTAAAAGAGCTTATATAGCAGGCCAAAATGTGATAATTGTTAAGCCTGCAATCGACAACCGATACAGCGATTCGGATGTTGTATCTCATAATCAAACTGCCCTGCCTGGGATTAAGGTAGATACATCTGATCAAATCGTTTTGCTCACATCATCTGCACAGGTAGTGTGTATTGATGAAGCTCAATTTTTTGACGACAGAATTGTGGATGTTGCAAATACTTTAGCCAATGACGGAAAACGTGTAATTATTGCCGGTTTAGATATGGATTTTGAAGGCAAACCATTTGAGCCTATGCCAAATCTTTTGGCTATTGCCGAATATGTTACTAAACTCCATGCAATCTGTGCCGAAAGCGGAGCTATTGCAAATTATTCGCAGCGAATTGTGGAAAAGGAAGGCCAGGTGCTGGTTGGAGAAAAAGAAGCATATGAACCCAGGGCACGCCATTGCTT